>CBDUKH010000162.1:0-6078 GCA_965367755.1 uncultured Rhodothermales bacterium | reverse complement strand
GGTCAACAAAGTGCCAGTAAAGTCCGGCAACTTCTATCCGGTTGGTAAACTGTTTAGGATTCGTCTTCCACATTTTGCTACCCGGCCCCAGGAAGTACAGGTTTACGACAATGCCTCCAATAACATGGATGGCATGCAGCCCGGTCAATGTGAAATAAATTGCCATAAATGTACTGTCCGACGGATACAGATGATGGTCGAACTTGGTACCGTACTCAATCGTTTTGATGATCAAGAATCCAAACGACAGCAACACCGTCAACCCGAGGTATAGGCGAAACTTCGAAAAGTTGTTCATCATCAACGATGCCCACGACATGACCATCGTTACAGACGATGCAATGAGTACCATAGTATTGAGTGTTGCCAGCGGCACACTCAATACGTCAGACGCGCGAGTGACCATTTCACCGCCGACGAGACCCGGCCATACCGGTGCCCCAATTCTCAAGAATACGTAAGCCGAGAACAGGCCTCCAAAAAGCATGACCTCTGACGCAAGAAATAGCCAGACGCCCAACTTGGCGTTGTATACCCCGGTATCCGGTCTGGCAGTAACTGTATATGGAATATCCATTACCTGGACCCGTTAGCTTTCGTTCTGTGGAGTAAAATCTGTCGGCGCGCCGGGTACGCTATACTCGTACGGCCCACGGTGGACGGTCGGTATCTTCTTAAAGTTACCATGTCCTACAGGTGGTGAAGGCGCCGCCGACCACTCAAGAGTAGTCGCCTCCCACTCATTGTCTGACGCTTTCTTACCCTTCTTGATGCTCAGGAAGAGATTAATCATGAAGGGTATCTGTGCGACTGCCAGGAGCCATGCACAAATCGACATGAACTCATTGTAGTGAAGTACTTCCTGCGCGTGAGCGTAAATTTCTCCACCATCGTACAGCCGCCGCGAAACACCGGCAAGGCCCTGAATGAACATCGGGAAGAAAATTCCATTCATGAAAATGATAGTCCCCCAGAAGTGGATCCGCCCAAGGACATCATTCATGCGTCTACCTGTCACCTTCGGGTACCAGTAATAGATTCCCGCAAACATTGCCAGAATCGTCCCCGGTGCTACAACATAATGGAAGTGTCCGATTACGTAATAAGTGTCATGCAGGTGAATGTCTGGCGGAGCCAATCCCAATGGCAGTCCGGTCAGGCCACCAATTCCGAACATCGGTAGAAAACCCAACGCAAAGAGCATTGGTGTCGTAAAACGAATCGAACCGCCCCACAGTGAAATAAATAGCGCGGACAGAATTATGACGGAAGGGACCGAAATAATCATCGTGGTCACCTGGAAGAATGAGCTCAACGCAGTCCCCATTCCTGTGATAAACATGTGGTGTGCCCAGACGATGAACGACATAAATCCGAGGAAGACCAGCGAGTAGACGAGTGCCTTGTATCCCCAGATAGGTTTGCGGGTGTTGTTGGCAATAACTTCAGCCACAATGCCCAGTGCCGGCAAAATGAGCACGTACACTTCCGGGTGCGCCAGGAACCAGAATAGATGTTGCCACAATAGTGGACTGCCTCCCCCACTGATGTCCAGAACTTCCCCGCTGACGACAAGGCCGCTTGGCATGAAGAAGCTGGTGTCTGCCACTCTGTCCATAAGCTGGAATATTCCTGCAGCTTCAAGCGGCGGGAACGCTAGCAGGAGGAGGAACGATGTTACAAACTGAGCCCACACGAAAAACGGCATTCGCATATAGGTCATGCCGGGTGCGCGGAGCTGAATAATGGTAACCAGGAAGTTTACCGCGCCGAGTAGCGACGAGGTAATGAGAAAAATCATCCCTATCAACCACATCGTCTGTCCCATCGTGTCGATGACAGAGAGAGGCGGATATGATGTCCAACCAGCTTTGGCTGCTCCAGCGGGAACAACGAAACTCGACAACATGACAATCCCACCAGCAAGGAAACACCAGTAAGAGGCCATGTTCAATTTCGGGAAGGCCATGTCGGGCGCGCCGATCTGGAGCGGGACAACATAGTTGCCGAAAGCACCCACGGCAAGAGGCACAATTCCCATGAATACCATGATGGTCCCGTGCATTGCACCGAGTTGATTATAAAACTCGGGAAGCATCACGCCACCTGGCATGGTTTCGTCAGAAAAAAGCCAACCAATCAGCGGAACGGGTTCACCCGGGTACGCTAACTGCCAGCGCATCAACATGACCAGGCAGAATCCGAAGAACAGGAAGAGTAAAGCTGTGAGTCCGTACTGTAATCCAATGACTTTGTGGTCAGTTGAGAAAACGTACTTCCGCATGAATCCTTGTTCATGATGATGCTCAAGATGCCCATCGTGATGCTCGTGGAAAGCATCCGTCGAATCATGAACCGTAGTTTCCTTAGTACCGTCCGCCATATCAGGACCAGGTTTGTTGTTGTGCCGCAGGCGACTGCTAAAAAAAGAAGGCGTCTCTCGCGAGCTTCGGAGGAAGAAGCATTCGGAGAAACGCCTTCAATTACATGAAAAGTCGTTTGTGGATGTTATTGAAAACAATCAACGTTTCAACTCCGCTTCTTCTTAGCCACCGAATGTAAAGTCCAGCGTGGCGGATTCTCCATCACCAACTGTAACCGTCTGAGACGTGGTTCCATATTCTTCGTGCCAGGCCTCAACGGTATAGGTACCAGCTGGAAGTTTGTCGATGCTGAACGACCCGTCGTCGCCCGAGACATCATAAAACGGATGTGAAACAACACCCGCCCAGGCTCCCATCCATGGATGAACGTCACACTTGATTTTCACCATCACCTCTTCGACGCGGAAACTACGATCCCTTTCGTCGCCTTGTCGAGGCATTCCAAAATTAAATGGACGATTAATCTCAGGCAGCGCATGGATGTTGTGAAGCAACGGATCGCTATTCAGGATCTTGATTGTTTGACCAACCTGAACCCCAAATACATGTGGTTGATACATGCATCCACTCTGGTCAAAGACTACTGGTTCAGAAGGTGCGGAGTAGGTGGCTCCACCCAGGCCTTCAGTCACATGGATGAATACATTTTTGAGACTCCCGTTGTCATTAACGACAACATTTTCCGTCATTACCGAACCGTCGTGCAACGCGGCACACTCTCGGTCCAGATTAATCTCGCTTTGAGCAGGCGGCGTACCTGCAAAGTTGATTGTCCCGCCAACACTGGCAGTACCCATCGGTCCCGTTGCGACCTGAGCTTGTTCGCTCGCATCTGTGTCTGCTGACGAACTTGACTCACCGTCTCCGCCGCCGCATCCAAAGGACAACAGCCCTGCAACGAGAATAATGAATAGTGGATGGCAAACTTGCTTCATTTGGTTCCTTCTCTCTGGTATGATCGTTTCTCGGGCCCACGACTCACCATCACAAAACCGGCTCCTCACGCGTGTATTCTTGAAGTGTATCTCGAATTATTGAAAATGTCAAAAATTAATTAAGCTTCGATTATTCAAACTGTCTTGATGCAACAGATTGTTACGATCATCTGCGCAAACCTTCACAAGTACGAATTTTTTGTTGAGGAAATTGTGTAACCTATGGTACATTGTCTTTCGTGCCCACAAAAAACGGGCATGTTTCTTTCGCCATCAATCAATGATTTATGAGACCTGCATGGCAATGGATCCAGGGTTCGGATTCGCATGAGAACAGTGGGCTAGATACGATTAGAGCTTTTTTAGGGCTCGCGCTCTTTATCCGGGGGTGCTTGTTTATCGCAGATCAGTCCCGCATCATGGCACTGGCTCAAGCTCAAGATGTAGACTGGATACTTCCGGTTGCTGCCTTTCACTACGTTACTCTGGCACACCTTTTTGGTGGCTTCATGCTTGCGGTAGGCCTCCTGACGCGCCTTGGAGCCATCGTTCAGATACCTGTTCTTATAGGTGCCATCGTTGTTCATCTGCAGGGCGGACTCGTTGCGCCTCAACAGTCTCTCGAACTGTCGGTTCTTGTACTATTTCTCCTGTGCATTATAGCATTCTTCGGACCCGGTCCCCTATCCCTCGATCATCGAATCCTTGGAAAGGCAGCTGTCGCAAAACCAAATGTGGACCACCTGCAACAAACCAGGTCGCGGGTCGAACAGGCCATCGCCAGTAAAAAGGAGTCATCGACCGCGGCACATAAGCATGCGGTTACGATGTCCGTTGCCGACATCCCGACCGCTGGTGGCGAAGACTATGAGTTTAACGAAACCACGGCGAAAGCAACGGAGGTTTTCAAGTATCTGGTGATAGGCTTCTTCGGAATCCTCATACTGTTGATTGGCATGCAGGGGATTCCCGCCGGATTCTCGACGGAAGAATTTGCTGGCGTCGCCGGGGTCATCGCTTTCGTGCTTGGAATATTCTATCTGTTTTACCGTACGGCACTGAAATAGTCATGGAGTGGGTCTGGAAGCTGTTGGAGAAATTTGTTGTGGCAGACCTCGACCGTTCTGGCATCCAGAATCCTTCCGACACGGAACTCGAAAATGCTTTTGTCACATTGCTTAGTGAAACTACCGTGACAGTCCTCGTTCAGGAACCGTGGCGAAACTCGGTTCGGTTCAAGTGTCTGGCCAAGTTTCATTCGGAAGAGATGTTTGACCTGCTCAACCGACCGGAGTCCTTTCTTCGCGAGAATTATGGTGGTGGCAAGTTCAAACTTAACTTCCATCGGGGCTGGCACTTTGTGGCCACACAGAATTTTAAGCCAGACGGCGATCCCGTCTGGAAGTCTCTTCCCGAGATAGAAATGTAATCTTATGAGTGAAATCAACCGACACCAACGGCTCCTGAACTGGCAATGGACACACAATACCATAGCCACTGATCTCATCCGAATCTTCCTCGGCGTCGTCCTTTTCGTCCGCGGAATACTTTTTCTTTCAGACATGGGACAAATGTCTGAAATCATCAATCGAACGCAGTTAGATTGGGTCGCCTACTATGTTGTTTTTGCACACATTGTGGGAGGCTTTCTTCTGGCGATCGGATTGTATACGCGGCTCGCTGCTCTGATTCAACTTCCGGTACTCGTTGGCGCCGTGATCCTTGTTCACGTCAGGGAAGGCCTGATGTCCGAAAATCAGTCCCTTGAGCTAGCCGTTCTTGTCCTTGTAATCTTGCTGGTATTCTTTGCTATCGGCGCGGGCAAGTTTTCGGTCGATTACAAATTGTTCGGACCAGGAAGTCGAACCAAATTGACCTGACAACGCAGGCATCTGTTCCCGCATCCTGCATCATTCTCTCATTGAACGTCCCGGCGCCCCTTGCAACATGCAATCGAGCACTATGCCAACGCGCATGGCATAGACATTTCGTCGGCACCCATTTCTTTGTTCGTGCCCGGCCGGATTGAAATTCTCGGCAAGCATACTGACTATGCCGGCGGTTCCAGCATTACCGCAGCACTATCACGCGGTCTTCAGTTCGTTGCACTGCCGCGAAGCGACAAGATTGTCGAGTTGCATGCGGTGGACTTTCAAGACCGCGCTATCATTGATGTTGAAAAGCTAGCAGAATTTTCAGCTGGCCATTGGGCAGCTTATCCGAACCAGGTTGTCAGACGAATCTTCGACAATTTTAAAACGGCTTCCACGGGCGCAACCATTCTCGTGTCAAGTTCACTGCCGATTGCCTCCGGCATGAGCAGTTCAAGCGCCTTCGTGGTCGGTACGTTCCTTTGCCTGGCTGAGATTAACAATCTCGTAACGGATCCTGCCTACGTCGCTTCCATCTCAAACAATCTCGACCTTGCAGACTACCTGAGCACTGTTGAAAACGGAGGCGACTATAAATCTTTGAGAGGGCACACGGGTGTCGGGACGCTCGGGGGAAGTGAGGATCACACCGCTATACTCGCCTCGCGAAATCAGCATCTAGGATACTATTCATATCGGCCGACCAGGCTGATCAAACACCTCGAGTGGCCAGATTCTCTGGCCTTTGTCATCGTCGCTTCAGGTGTTCAAGCTCAAAAATCGGGCAGCGCCAGAGTAGACTACAACCGTGCGTCATCGCACGCACAGCTCATTGTCGATGTATGGAATAAACATACGGGTGAGGCAGTCGGCCCCCTCGGAGATCTG
>CBDUKH010000161.1:0-6114 GCA_965367755.1 uncultured Rhodothermales bacterium | reverse complement strand
TTTGATCGCAGGGTGCGAATCGCATTTGGGACTTCGGCAAACTCACGCGACTTATCGAAAAAATATACTGCTCCCGCTCTAAGGCAGGCGCGCTTGTACATTTCGTTGGCGTGATTGGTCAACATAATGACCTTGGTCTCCGGCCGTTGGTTTTTTATTGTCGACAAAGCGTCAATTCCACTTCCGTCCGGGAACTGGATATCCAGAACAACAACGTCTGGTTCCGTTTCATTTATCGTCTTAATCGACGACTTGATGGTGTCTGCTTCGCCGACGACATCGACTCCTTCAATACTTTTAAGCACAGAAGTTAGATGCTGGCGAACGAAATCTGAGTCGTCACACAATACAACTTTCAATACATTTACATCCGATGCGGACATTGAACCGATCACTCTATCAAAAGAAACTGTACACTGCATGGTCACTTTTACCCAATAGCTCCGTTTTTTTCACTGGGCGCAGATGCGGGAACCATCTCAAGGACCTCCCCGATTGTCTTTCCTCCTTCGATTCCAAAGTCGAGAGTTCGAATAGGAAATGGGATTGTGATACTCTTATCATCAAAAGCCTTCTTCAGGGATTTAATCGCCTGAGATCTGGCGTACAGAAAATCAGTCTGCTCCGAAAAGTCAATCCAGAATCTGAGACTGAAGTTAATCGAGCTGCCGCCAAATTCATCATAGTATAATTGTATGGGTTTATCCTGGTTCCGCACTTTCAGATCTTTGACCGCCTCGATAGCCGTCCTCTCTACCTCCTCCAGGTCATCCGCGTAAGATACACCACAAGCGATGTCCACTCTTCGAGACTGTGTCCGGGAATAATTTACTACGGGATTCTGAAAAACTTCCTTGTTGGGAATCGTAACTTCGTTGCCATCGAACGTCCGCAATACTGTTGATCGCAGGTCTATGTGCTTGATGACGCCCGTATAATCATTAGTTTCGACTATCTCGCCGATTTGAAAAGGCCTTCGCACCGCAATTAGGATTCCGGAGACGAAATTCGCAGCAATATCTTGAAATGCGAAGCCAAGTGCGAGTCCAATGATACCGGCGCCGGCAAGAAGTGATGTGACCGCCCGGTTGAGATCGAGTACGCTTAGGGCAACGAACAGTCCCAAAGAGAGGACAACAAGGTAGGCGATGGTGCTCGCCAGACGGTTAACCTGCTTGTAGCTCGTAGCCCGCTTCATCAGTCGTGAGGCACCCTTGCGCGCGAAACGAGCGAGTATTCCAAATGTTACCATAACCAGGACGGCAACCACCACATTAGGCAGCATCAAAACAAAGCTCTCAAACCATCCTGAAAGTTTCTCTAAAACATCTCCTATCGCAGTCTCAAAGTCAAAATTCATAAGCAACAGTATAAGATTCGCATTTTGTTGAATAGGTTGAGTCGAGCTGAAAGGCGCGTCTCTTATCTCGTGAATTGTAATAAACTGATCGGTAGGCACTGCAGTCGTAGGTCAGCAATGAACGACTGGTAGGGATTGCTCATTACCGCGTGTAGGAGTTTGAAATAGCGTTGTATAGGATTTATCCTACATCGCTATAATCCACATTTTTTGTGCTTAATTTTCGGGTAGCGACTGGCGCTGTTGTAATAGCACTTGCGGCCGGCATCCATAGAAATAAAATAGAAGTACATGCCAGATTCCAAAGTGTTAACGCAGATTTCCGAAGTAGCTAACTTGGGAACTGACCTGCGCATTATCATCAATGAAACCTGTCGATTGCTGATCGATTTTTCCGGCGCGAAAGAAGCACTCGCCACAACGATGGACAACGACGATGTCCTCGTTACGAGTTTCCATGGCGAAACAGAGAGAAACAGTATCGATGAAGTCGTACTTACGAGCTCTCGTTTTCGAGACTGGTATGCCCGATCACTTTCCAAGAATAACAACAAGCCGACGTCTGCCACATTCACCAGTATATGCCCGTTCGACGATCTCGCAAGTAACATGGGAATTGATACGTCGCGACCCTGCGTTGTCGTGACGCTTGACAAGTTTCGGAGCTTCTGCGGAGTAATCATCCTGACATACGAGCATTCGATTGAGAACAGCCCATTCTTGCGGGAGACTCTACCGATCGTCCAATCAATTCTGTCGGGAGCGTGCAGGCGAATAGCCGTTGAACGCCTACAGGTAAAAGAGTCACTCTTTCGTTCCATTGTCGAAGACGCGACAGATATGATAGTCTGGAGCGGGCTGGATGGAATCGTAAAGTATGTTTCAGATTCGTGTGAGGAAGTGGTAGAATATCATCCGGTCGAACTGGTGGGCCTCTCGCTCTACGATTTCGTGTTTGATGCAGATCGAACTGCCGCGATCGATTTCTACAAATCAATTGAAGACACTCATCGTGGTCGGCGTGCTGAATTCCGAATGAGAACTAGAAGTGGCAGCATCGTTTGGGTGGAAGCATCTGTGCGTCTTGTTACCAGGTCTCGAGATTCTAGCGAGGACCTGTTCATCACCGTCATGCGCGTTCTGACCGACGTGAAGGAAACGGAAGCTGCTCTGAGGGAATCGGAGGATCGCTATAGAGCGTTGACCCAGGTGGCCGTTGAGGCGATCCTCTCGATAGACTCCTCAGGCCAGATCGTTGATTGGAACCCGGGTGCTGAGAAAATCTTTGGCTATTCGAAAGAAGAAATTTACGGTCAACCGCTTACACGACTTATGCCAGAGCGCTACCGGGATCGACATATTGATGGTCTGAACCGGTTCCTGAAAACGGGTCGCCGAAAACTTATCGATCAAACCATCGAAATTGAAGGTATGAGAAAGGGTGGTGCTGTCTTTCCGATCGAACTCTCAATTTCATCGTGGAAGACGGGCGACGACTGGTTTTTCGGAGGGATTATCCGAGACATTTCTGAGCGTGTTCGCGCCAAACGGGCGCTCGTGAAACAAAGTCTGCGTCTTCGGCGACTAGCTGCCCGAATTCAGGAGACGAGGGAATCAGAACGGACGCGTTTATCGAGAGAGGTACATGACCAGCTGGGTCAGGCGCTGACCGGACTTAGAATGGATATTGCGATGATCGAGAGCATCGGCGGCGAACTTCCTGAAGCCGTGGCCGATCGATTGGATATCATGAAAACATCCATCGATGAAACGGTCCACACGGTAAGACAGATTGCTTCAAATTTACGTCCGGGTATTCTGGATGACCTTGGTATCGAAGCAGCAATCGAATGGGAGGCCTCCGAATTCAGCAAACGTGCAGGCATTGAAGTCTCGTTCAAATCAGAACTTGCTAATTCCGAAGTATCCATACATCGCGACAGGTCAACGACTCTCTTTCGGATCCTGCAGGAGTTGCTTACAAATATTGCTCGCCATGCGAACGCGAAAAAGGTCATCGTAACGCTCGCTAGCACAAAGAATTACATCAGCCTCATTGTAGAAGACGACGGGGTTGGATTCGATACCGCAATCAGAACTGGCGAGAAATCTTTAGGCTTGTTAGGGATTGAAGAACGCCTCGCCCTACATAATGGTAAGTTTGAAGTATATTCTAGGACCGGAGAAGGCACCAGATCAGTCGTAACTATTCCACTTATTGAAAAACATCAACCAGGGAAGCTCACATGACTTCTATCCTTGTCGCGGACGATCACGCTATAGTCAGGAAGGGCCTCGTTCAAATTATATCCAGCGCTATGGGCCTCGAGGTCACTGGCGAAGCATCCAATGGCGGTGAAGTGATCGATATGATTCGAAAAGGATCATACGACGTACTCGTATTAGATTTGAATATGCCTGATCAGAGTGGACTGGACACATTGAAGCAGGTTAAATCTGAATACCCTGATCTCCCTGTCCTCATCCTGTCGGTTCACGGTGAAAATCAGTATGCCGTTCGCGTGTTGAAAGCTGGGGCGTCCGGGTATTTAACGAAGGAGAGCGCTCCGGATCAGCTGGTTGCTGCCATTCGTCGCGTCGCTGAAGGCAAGAGATACCTGAGCCCGGCAGCCGCAGAACTCCTTATTGAAGTCCTTGACGGCGACGCTGACCAACCGGTCCATGCCATGCTCTCAGACCGAGAGTTTCAGGTAATGAAAATGCTCGCAATGGGCAAGTCTGTGATGGAAATTGGGGACATACTCTCACTGAGTGTCAAGACCATAAGTACGTATCGCTCTCGTGTCATGGAGAAAATGAAGATGAAGAGCAATGCCGAACTTGCCCGATATGCGTTGGAGAACGATTTAATCGTTTAGAATTTCAGTTTGTAGGACATCTCTGTCATCGCCTCCTCTCCTTGTCTTACACGATGTTGGACGACATCGCACACCTTCGATTGTTTCTAGCTTACGTCCTGCAGCCCGCAGGCGTAGTATACTTGTTCAGGTCACAGCGGAATGCGTGTGACAAACAAATTTTGAGAAACAAACCGCCACAACAATGAATCGCACCAAAGGATTAGTACTTATAGTTGCCCTCGCCTTTACTGGCATGGCCTGCCAGGAGGCGGACCACCAGATGGAGGAGGTACAGGATGACGCAGTCGTTGCCCTGAACGAAGTAAAGTCTTCAGCAAAGGCCCTGACCGATCGGGTCGATGTTCAGCTCAATGAACTGCAGGCTGAGATGGAAAATGCCGGGGAAGAATTTGGGGACAACGTAGATGAATTAGTAGAAGAGATTCGTGAGGAGCGTGAGGAGTTGGACGCCAAACTTGAGTCTTTACAGGGCGCTTCTGCCGAGGAGATCAATGAGGCACAGGCAGAAATTAACGAAATGATGGCTGAGATTCGCCACGATATGCAGCACCTGCGTATTGAGACCGCAAAGGAACGCGCTGAATTCGAGAATGCTGTTGATGAAATGATCAGCGATGCCGACCGAAAACTCGAAGATATCGAAGCCAACCTTTCAGGTCTTGACGAAGAGGCACGATCAGAATACAACGAGGCGGTAGCTGAACTTCGAGCCGCTAAAAACAAGCTCGACAACGAATACGCCGAGTTGAAGAATGCTACTGAAGAAGAGTTTAAGACAATGCGTAAGAACTTCGCTTCGCAACTCGAAGAGTGGAATAACGACTTGTCAGAGACTGTCAACGAGTTGCATGAAGAAATCCATGAAAATGCATAGGTAAGAATACTCAATCGGGACTTGAGTTAGGTAGTACATCTATGCTACAAACCCCTGATCGGCCCTGCCGGTCAGGGGTTTTGCTTTTCCACACCACATCACCAACAGTTGGCAGTCCGGATGGACGCTCTACGTTGTGGGGATAAACACTACGGCATAATAGTAACGTACTCCCGCTTCCCTATCCGACATCTCCCCTTGAAGTCGTCTACTAGAATAGCATACGTTGACGCCACTTAAATAATTAAGCCCGGTCGAAGCAATAACATGGGCGGCCGGTAACTACAGGGAGATAGAGTACAAACTCATGAATGGAGCACATATACATCTGATGATAAACCACGTCCCCGTCCTGGGGACATTTTTTGGACTCCTGATTCTGCTATTTGGGCAGGTTCGTAATAAGCCGGACGTCGTACGAATTGGCTTTGGAGTTTTTGTCATAGCAGCGTTCGCAGGTGGCATCGCCTACCTCAGTGGAGAACGCGCAGAGGAGGTCGTTGAACAGGTGGCGAACATTTCGGATACGCTCATCGAACCGCACGAAGATGCAGCCTGGATTGCACTGATTGGAACCATCGTGCTTGGTGTTGTATCACTCGGTGGGTTGATTAAGTTCAGGAAAAGCTCGTTTCCAAAACCGTTTGTTTATGCCGTACTGGTACTTGCATTAGCCATGTCTGGATGGATGGGATATACAGCCAACCTCGGCGGAAAAATAAGCCATCCGGAAATCAGGTCTGAAACTGTCATGAGCACTCCAGCTTATGACAACGTCAACCACGATGACTAGCTCGTAGGTCCTGGAACGTCAAGTATGCTGTTGGAAACGATAGAGTTGATCACACATAACTTTAAATGAGCACAACGATTATGGCCAAGTATTACTTTTCAAAGACAATTAATTCTCCGATCGACAAGGCCGAGCTACTGATTCGCGAAGAATTGCAAAAGGAGGGTTTTGGCGTTCTCACCGAAATCGACGTTCAGCAGACATT
>CBDUKH010000160.1:0-6116 GCA_965367755.1 uncultured Rhodothermales bacterium | reverse complement strand
TACATCGATAAAAATATCTATCCCTCCTTACAGGATGGTGGCGGACCGTTCGTTTTGCAGGCCGAAATGCGCGACGGTTATTTGATAGGATCGAGTGGACAGTTTTCGCTATCCCACCCGGATAGTAGTACCACGGTCATGCGTTTCGCCTCGGCTCGTCGCGAGACCCTGGTCGGACGGTATTGGCTTCGGGGGCCTCTTGAAAAGTTGGGCGACCGGGCAATTCTTGCCAATGGTCAAAATGTTGGCATCCAGTATTTCTATTATGGATCCACGTCCGAGCAGATTCTACGAGCATTCGGCAGTGCGCCGGAGGCAATCCGATTTTTCGGTAACAGGTACGGTCTGGTACCCGACAATCGATCTGTCGCTCTTACCTCGCTTCCGGGGGTGATGCCAGCCAGCCTCGTCGAGTTGAATGGTATTTTTGGCCGTCCGGCAGCGCCGTCAACACCGGGAGTTGAAGCCTCGAACGTTCTCAAAACGGCATCGGCAGTTGCGTTCAATTACTTCGGTCGGTATGGCTCATCGTCACCTTCGGATTCGTGGCTGTATACCGGGCTTCCTCTTTATCTCGGCGCTACGTTTCTCGAAGAAGATCTCGGAATTGCTGCATTCGATAGCGTGATGCTTAGCCTCGAAGACAGATACTTTGCCTACGCCCGCGAATATCCTCGCCCCTTGTTTACTGTCCAGTGGCATGACCCGGTAGACCTGATCGATGAGCATGCCTTTGCCCGCGGAGCGTGGACTGCTCACATGATCAGGAAGATGATTGGCGATGACAATTTTGCCGAGGTACTCGTCGAGTTGCAGAACAGCGGTAATCTTCAGAGTGATAATCTCACGCAAATTCTCGAGGGATACCTTGCCTATGAACTGCAACCCTTCCAGCGAGAGCTCTTTTATGGAACTGGTCATCTAAATTTACAGGCACGATGGACCTATGATCCGTCGAGCTCGAGTGTCGCTTTTTCGATATCGCACGTCGATCCTTCGTCAGACTGGCCAGCCGTTCCCGTGACAATCGAGGTTGAGACTCTCACCGGCATTGAGCGCCATTCATTTATTCTTTCCGAGACGACGTTTACGGAAACGTTTAGCGTAACAGGTCGACCCCGCTACATTACCGTCGACCCGGATCAGGAATTGCTCGCGCAGATCAGAGTCGAGCAACCGGTCGCTGCCTGGGTAGCGCAGCTTCGGAACTCGTCACGATTGGGTCTACGCGTCAAGGCGGCTCGAGCACTTGCGGCTTTTGGTACCGATCCGGCATTGCTCATAGGGTTGAAGAGTGCCTTGCGAGATGAGCAATCGATTCCCGTGCGCATTGCCATACTTCAAACTGTCGCTCGCATTCCCCCGGGTTCAGCAGCTCGACAGACGCTCACCGAGGGATTGTCTGATGCGTCGCCAGACGTTCGCATAGCTGCGCTTCGTGGATTACGTGCGTATTCAGACGATCCGGTAGCCCATAGCCAGGTAGTCTCACTAATCGGTAGCGAGTCTGACGAGAGAGTTATAGCGGCAGCGGTTGATTACCTGGCAGGTTCTACATATGAGGATCGAGTCGGCATCTTACAATCAGCTCTCATCACAGAAACGCCAAAAAGTCTTGTCCGAATTGCGGGCATCAACGGAATGCACCTGGCGACCGACGACGGCGAGAAAGCTCGGATTGGACGCCGCTACAGCTCGGCTGGATACCCGGCAGAGGTTCGAGCGGCTGCGATTCGGCTGCAGGCGAGCGCTACCTCATCGGCCAGGCTGGGATCGTTCATCAAGACGTACCTCAATGATGGTCAGGCAAGGGTTCGGATGGAAGCAGCATCGCTACTAGAACCTGAAGTCACGGACGCGGAGGAGATTTTGATGGAAGCCTTGAGTTCCGAAGAGGATCCCCTGGTTCGGGGCTACATCAGGAAGGAGCTCTATCGCTTGAAAGCCAGCTAAACACTGGTAAAAGGCTCCTTTTACCGTGCTGGCACTCACCGCTCGCGTGTTTATTTCAACTATTCACCGACAGCCAGAAGCCGTTCGTCGGTTTTTGAAAGTATCACAACTTCCAATCTGTTACCATCTATTCAGAAAAATACGGGGACCACTCTCCCGAACTGAATAGTCGATCTAATTAACAGTAAATCATCATGCAGATCAGCGTGCACGACGAAAACAATCCTCTATCAGGACTGGTAACTGACGAAATTTATGAAGTCCTCATTCAGCATCAATTGCTGAGCGAAAAAGGAGTTCGGGACTATCAGATCCGACAGAAATTTCGCACGTATCGGAGCCAGAATATTGCGGCCTACGATGCTATAGAGAATTTGCGGGAGGAATACCCGTACTTACAGTTTGATACAATTCGCAAGATCGTCTACAAATTGAACGGCAAACGATCTAGCTGACACTTCCCTTCTCTCTATTGCGTGCGGGCAGCAAACAGGAGTATCCCTGCTGCCACGGAGGCATTTAGAGACTCGATGTTTCCGGGAATAGGGATGTTGACCAGGTAGTCGCAGACAGCTTTGACTGCTGTCGACATTCCGCTGTGCTCATTCCCAATTACCAGCACCAGAGGCCGGTCCCAATCCATTGCCCAAACTGTCGTATCGCCTGACCCGTCTGCACCGGCAATCCAGTATCCCCTTTCTTTCAGACTTTCTAGCGTAGCTGCAAGATCTGCCGTCCGCGCGATCGGAATTTGCAGTGCAGCGCCGGCACTTGTCTTGATTGCGTGCGCATTGACTGGCGCCATTCCTTTGCCGGGTACAATGACTCCGGCCGCTCCTACCCCGACTACACTTCTCAGTATCGCTCCAAAATTCTGTGGGTCCTCAATGCGGTCGAGCGCCACAATGAGCGGCTTCGTGGCCCTGACCTCATCGACGTCAACAGCAATTTCCTGCAGCATGTCGTCGACATCGCGATAGGCTACTTCGGCTACAATGGCAACAGCTCCCTGGTGGTTTACACCGGAGACGAGTGCTTCGAGCCGCATGTCCGGTACCCATTGGACCGGCACTCCCCCTTTTTCAGCGACACTTCGGATCTGTTGGATGGCAGTGCCCGAGGCTCCTTTCGAGAGCAGGACCTTCTCGACCGGATTCGGGCCACCCTGAAGGGACTCCAACACGGCATTCCTACCTGTGATAAATTGCTGGGCCGGCGATTTCCGTTTTGCTGCCATCGTTAGGTATCTGTTAAATCGGGCTGGTAGCCTTGAAGATGGCGCCAAGTTAACCAATACTTGGACGGTAATTGTCTATCCGCTTGCTTAGATTGACCGAATCCCGCCTAATTCAAGATGACTATTCCAGCATAAAGTAATACGATAGTTTATGGCATCGAATTTGAATTTATCGAAGTACGGAATCACCGTCGAGACCATTCACAGAAACAGGACGCCTGCAGCTCTATACGAGGCAGCGATTCGTAACGATAAAGGCTCAGCAGTTTCCGATGTCGGAGCGTTGATCACCTATAGTGGCGCCAAGACCGGACGGAGTCCTGGCGACAAGAGAATAGTCGAGAACCCGGAGAGCGCCGGCAATATCTGGTGGGGTGACATCAACATCAAACTTGATGAGCACACATTCCAGATAAACCGTGAGCGCGCAATCGACTACCTCAACACGTGTGAAAGTCTCTACGTAGTCGACGGGTACGCCGGGTGGGATCCAAAGTACCGTATCAAGACGCGTATTATCTGCTCGCGACCGTACCACGCGCTGTTCATGCACAACATGCTCATTCGGCCCACAGCTGAAGAACTGGCCGAGTTCGGCGAACCCGATTATGTGGTCTATAACGCAGGACGCTTTCCGGCGAACCGCTACACAAGCAAGATGACCTCGGAGACGAGTGTCGACCTGTCACTTGAAGATCAGGAATTTGTAATCCTCGGCACCGAGTACGCCGGTGAGATGAAAAAGGGGATCTTCACGGTCATGAATTATATCATGCCCGCACAGGATGTACTCAGCATGCACTGCTCGGCAAATGAAGGCGACGACGGTGATGTCTCATTGTTCTTCGGGCTTTCGGGCACGGGCAAAACAACCCTGTCAGCCGATCAGGACAGGAAGCTGATTGGAGATGATGAACATTGTTGGTCATCCGAGGGCGTATTCAATATTGAGGGCGGTTGTTACGCGAAGGCAATTAACCTTTCGGCTGAGAAAGAACCTGAGATCTTCAATGCCATTCGATTCGGTACTGTGCTGGAGAACGTAACATTCGACCCCGACACCAGGCAGGTCGATTTTGACGATGATTCGCTGACACAGAATACGCGAGCTTCGTATCCCATTGAGTTCATTCCTAATGCCAAGATCCCGTGCGTCGGGGGTCATCCAAATAATATCATCTTCCTGACAGCTGATGCGTTCGGTGTACTACCACCGGTCAGTAAACTGAGTCCCGAGCAGGCGATGTACCATTTCATCAGTGGGTACACGGCGAAGGTCGCGGGAACGGAGATGGGCGTTGACGAACCGCAGGCTACATTCTCCGCGTGTTTTGGAGCGGCGTTTCTTGTCTGGCATCCAAGCAAATACGCGGAACTCCTCGCTGAAAAAATCAAGAATCATTCTGCAAATGCCTGGCTCGTAAATACAGGATGGTCGGGCGGTCCTTACGGGGTCGGAAGCCGGATCAAGTTGAAATACACACGGGCTATCATCAACGCGATTCACGCTGGTGAGCTGAGTACGGCGGAAACTACAAGCGAACCCATCTTCGGGATGTCGGTGCCTGTTTCGTGTTCAGAGGTGCCGAGTGAGATTCTACTGCCCAGAAACACGTGGGCCGACAAGGATGCCTACGATAAAACAGCAGCGAAACTGGCATCACTGTTTGCAAACAACTTCAAGCAGTACGAACCTGGAGTTACGTCGGCGGTCATGGAAGCAGGGCCAATCATCCACGTCGCTTAAGCTGACCGGTGAACTCCCACCACAATGGCAACATCGCCTGCGTTGCGTAACTGCATTAAGCGCCGGGCGATCATGTTTGCAGGACGGCTTCGCTGCTATCGGTAACCTTGCGGCTTGTGAGCGCTAATCCGGTGAGGCCAAGCAAAATCATGAAGACTGAAATCATCTCTGCCTGAGTGATCGATATCCCCAGGAGGTCAAATTCGTTGTTGACCCTGATCTGTTCGATAAGCAGTCGTTCGACCCCAGCGACGAAGACGTACAGAGAGAACAGCCACCCGGCCTTGAAGGGATGTTTTCGAACTGCCCACAATACTGCGAACAAGATGACACCAGCCACAAATTCGTAGATAGAAGTCGGATAAACCGGATTGTCGGCAAGATTTTCGTTCAGGATGTTTCTTGGGTAGGTTTCCGCCCATAACCACATGGGCAACCACGAAGGTTTGGCTGCGACATCGGCGGCAATACCCCAGTCCCCGTCTCCAGCGAGGTGGCATCCTATTCTTCCTACCCCGTAGCCAAGAATTAGTGACGGTGCTATGGCGTCCGCAAATCGTTTGACGGAAACGCCATGTTTGCGAACGTACCACGCAATAGACAAAGCGGCAATCAGGAGGCCGCCGTAAAACGTAAAGCCACCCGTGGAGAATATCATTCCGAGGGGATTCGCGGCGAAGTCATCGAGGTTTTCGAGGATATGAAACAGTTTGGAGCCGGCGAAGCCGGCGACGACCGCGATGATAGTGACTACCCCAATGATGGCTGACGGCTTTTGTACCTGCGTTGTCACCTTCCGTGATTTACCCTTCGACTTGACAGGTAGCCTGACGCCACTCAATTTTCCCTCGGCATACATCCTGTCCAACTCCTTCCCGGTAATCCAGGACGCGAGGAGAATTGCCAGCGCCACCATGGCACCAAATGAATAAATCGGAAGCGGGAAATTGACTCCAAACAGGTCCGAAAAAATGTCGCTGATCCTGGGATACATAAATCGTCGGGCTACTGGTTACGGCTGCAATAAGTCTGCAACTCGCTGAATGATACTTGCTCCTGACTGCCGCCACGCAAGTCCTTTACAGTGGCAGCCTGTGTTTTTAATTCATCCTCGCCAATGATGACGGCGAAGTGAGCATTTCGTTTGTTAGCTTCTCTCATCTGCGCTTTCAGGGATCT
>CBDUKH010000159.1:0-6121 GCA_965367755.1 uncultured Rhodothermales bacterium | reverse complement strand
CAGGCCGAGCCCAGGCCGAGCCCAGGCCGAGCCCAGGCCGAGCCCAGGCCGAGCCACCTACCCTTTCATAAGAGCTGAAAGTGCCCGGCTTCTATCGCCGGAGCTGCCGATAGACTCTGCTGCTGCAAGGTATGCTTCTACAAGTCCATCATCGGTCATTTGTGGTGCCGCTGCGATGAGGACACGCGATTTGTCTCCACTTGATGAGATCTCCATTGACGAGTCAATCACCGAAAGAAGAGACTCGCGATCCAGGTCAGAGTCGAGAAGTTTTAACAGGACTCGTGAGTGATTCCCTGATGAACTGATCGTCGAGACCACTTCGAAATACGCGTTCCGTAGCTCGGCTCCGTGACTGAGGAAGTGACTACTTGTAGATATTAGCAGACGCGTTTTATCTCCATCCGAAGAAATGTTGGAGGCCGATTGGAAGAGTGACTCAGTTGATTCGGCATCTAACTGTGCAGTTTCTACCAGCCTCATTAAGACCCGTGTCTTGTCGCCGGACGATCCAATCGAGTTGACAGATCGGAAGAAATTGTCACGGACCTGGGGATGATTCGTGTACTGGCTGGATGCGGCTATCAAGACGCGCGACTTATCTCCAGAGGAACTAATTTTTCGACTCGATTCCAGCACGAGGGCAAGCTGCTCATTGTTTAATCGTGTATCCAGAGCATGAAGCAGTACGCGTGAGTGATCTCCGGAGGACGGAAGGTCAGCAATTGCCATGAAATATTGTGCTGACGCCCCCGTGTTTTCAAGGTAGTAGGGAGATGCGGCCATAAAGAAGCGTGAACGATCTCCACTGGAGCTGATCCGATCGGTCATTCGTACCAGGCGTACAAGTTGTTCGGTATTGAGTTTACCCTGTGTTGCGAGCTCGGTGAAATAACGACTGTGCACGCTACTGCCTTCGAGATGATTGATCTCCTCGAATACTCCGTTCACTCCTGAGGTACGCAGGATCCGGGCGACGCGTGCCTCCGCGTTTAATCCTGTGCGTCGAAAAACATCTAACAACTGGTCGCTAAATGCACGGCGTGCCTGGTTGTCAAATTCGACATTCTTGCCATTTACTCGATAGGTGTATTCGAGATTACCGTTGTTGCCCGGGCTAATCCTTAGATAGGTTTTTGTACGCCCGTCAACAAGCTCGTATGAAAACGAACCGCCATCAGAAATAGAGGCGATGCCGGAGTCATCATCCAGAAACACAACATCTCCTCGAACTTCAATCTCAATCCCATCTCCATTCGAGTCGTGAACCGAGTACTGGTACTTACCTTTGCTGCTGGATGAACTTGAAGAAACGCTCTGTGCTGCAGTTATCTGCAGCGCGGTCATTGAGAAGATCACCAACGAAGTTGTCGCGAGCAATTTGGAAAAACTAGACATGGTAGTTCACGAAATTGATTTCAGAAATATTGAGGATTTACCGGATCCGTTTAAGGCGATGTTGTACGCTATTTCGATGTACTGCCTGCCGATAGCGTCCGCTCTCGCAGCGAAGTACTTCGAATACTGCTAGCGGCATCTATGTAGGACGAACGGACCGAACTATTGTCAGGGAGGTACGGAGCGATGGACTGCAGGGCAGCCGCTTTATCTGAATCCGATCTGATATCTCCTACAGTCGACAGGAGGTTCTCCCATGGAAGATTGCTGACATCAGCCCGCGAAGTCAGAGCAACAACTACGCGTTTGGTATCACCCATAGATTCGAGTGTGGACGCAGCGTCGAAGTAGGCTATATAGACGTCTCGCGAATCGGGTAATCGCGAAGCCGCTTCGGTCAGTACGCGAGCTCTGTCGCCACTCGAGGATATACCCTGCGTGGCATCCAACAGCTTGATCCAGGACGCGTTACTCAAGGGCGGCGAACTCACAGGTCCCGGACGGACTGCGGACGCACGCACGTTATACGTTGAGGCCGAAGGCGGAACAGGTGCAAATGCAGGAATATCCGGGATGTCAGGTAAACTCGGCACATCGGGAAAATCAGGAACATCAGGAATGTTCGGGATATCGGGAATACTCGGTATTGCAGGTAGTGGAGGGATCGGTGGAATGGGTGGTAATGCAGGGGTGGCCGCGATCCGCGCATATTCGAAGGTGCCGTTATCGTCATCATCTCCAATAGTAATGGAGATTGACGGTAGTGCGTAAGAAATAGTAACTACCAGCAGCGCCAGAATTCCACATGCAATAGCAAACTCTTCCTTACCAAAGCGATCCGTGATTGTCGACGGATTGTCCAGCAGTTTTTTTACTCGTTGGAGTAGTGAATTTTGCTTTACAGCCATACCTGCTACAGCGAGCGTAGCCTGGCGGCAAAGTTGCATCTCTGCGATACGGCCAAGGGAGGAAACATAAGAATCGGGTCTCCGGGTTCTTGCTACTACTGATTCATCGCAAGCCATTTCGCGATGAGAGATGAGCTGTTTGCCCAGCCACTTGACAGCCGGGTTGAAGAAAAATACCGCTTCGGCTGCACGCTGGAAAAGTAAAGTCCAGTCATCGTGCCGATTAATATGAGCAAGTTCGTGGAGAAGTACCTGGTCGATCTGGCTGTCGTCGAGATCGAATTCGAAATTCGACGGGATCAGAATTGTTGGCCGACCGAGTCCAACAACAAACGGAATCGTCACATCGGGATGTGAAGCGACTGACACTTGTCTGGAAAATAACTTCCTGTTTTGCCACGCAGCAACGCGTAGTTCGTATTCGGGGATACGATGAGCTGCATTCCTGATTCGAAGTACAGCATGAATGGCGCCCGCAAGTCTCAACAGAAGAAGCACAGAGACAACGATCCAACTACCTACTATGAAAGGTAGTACCGGAGCAAGTGTGCGCGACAGTAAGACAGGGATTTTCCGCTGCGAGTTGGCCACTGTATTTGATGGCGATCCAACGGAGGCTAGCGTTGCGGATGTTGAAATTGTACTTGTGGTGGTAACTTGCTCACCGTTCTGAAATTCCTGCGGCGACTGCGCAACGAACGGCGAATCTGTACGAATTGTACCGGGTTCGATCAGCTGTTCAGAGGCCGGAGACACCGGTGATGGAAGTTGAAGGTTAGAGATTGCAACGACCTGGATGCCAACAGCAAGCCAGAAAGCAGCTAGAACAACAGCATACGTTGTCGTTGCGTTCAGCTGAGTCCTATTGGAGCGAAAGCGTAGGAAGATGGCAACGGCAAAGGCAATGAGAAGAGCTTGCCAGATTCCATTAGCCAGGATTGACGCCAGATCGGTGATGAGCGGGGTGAGGGAGTCAGTCATTTTGATCCTCCGAGTTATCTGCTTCCGCAATTAGTTTCTTAATGGCTTCCAGGTCTTCTTCGTCGACGGAGTCTTCTTTCAGCAAGTTGAGCATCAGAAGTGAGGGTGAGTTGTCGAAAAAGCGATCGAGGACGAACTGGAGGGCTCCCCGACGCACTTGACTCGGGGAAATTTCGGGAGAGTAGACGAAGGCGCGGCCTTCTTTTTCATGAGAAAGATATCCTTTCGTCTCAAGTATTCGCATGGTCGTCAACACGGTTGAATAGGCCAGGTTTTCGTCCTCCGGGAGGGCATCGACCACCTCATTTATGGTACAGGATCCTAATTCCCATACGATGCGCATTAGTCGCAATTCTGAGTCTGTCAGTGTTGGGGATGCTTTTCTGGCCATCGGCGACGCCTATCTATTAAAGAATTAATAGATGATACGGAGGAGTTTCGGATTGTTGCAAGTGGGGGGAGAAAAAATACCCGCGGTCGAATTCCAAATCAGTTGTGATCCACGAAGTCCGCGACGTCAGTACGACCAATTATTAAAGCCAGTTTAATGCGTCTTTTAATTACCTCTTAATGTTGCCTAGCCGTGTGGAGCGGAAATTTGTGCAATTCAATACCAATTAAAAGCATCAGAATAGCTGATGATATAGACCGTATGCAGCACAAAAATCACTCACTGCGGATTTCGCAGACGGTCGTGGACAAACTAACCTTGATGGCTGTTCACGCTGTCGACGACGTGGTTGACATAGACGGGATGACCGTTGGTGCACTCATCGGCGGAGTAGCCGGTGGTGCCGTCGGATTGCTTCAGGCCGGACCGGTTGGGAGCCTTGTTGGTGCTCCGATGGGTACAGCAGTTGGTGCATTTGCTGGTGAGTTAGTCGACCGTGTAAAGCAGGTGCACGACACGCACGTCTTTTATGATCATGGCCAGGAAGTCTATGGGATGGTCGTGAAGGTCTCCGCCAAGTACAAGTCAGACCTCTTACTGTTGGCGGCTGAGACCCGTCAACGCGTGATTGCCGAATTGGGAAGTACAGCGGGTCTGAAACTAAATGATATTACCGTTGAAATCGTTGAGATCGTTGATTGATGGAAACCGAACTCCCTGTTGCAGAAGATTCCTGGCTTGAATTAGCACGCAAGATTGGTAACTCGATAATAAGCACACCCTTTGTGAGGCGGTTAGACAAATCTTACCGATATGAAACGCGTGGGGCGGGCGGGTGTGTTCGAGGACTTTGTATGCGGCTGACCGAAAACGGACCTGAAATTCGGATTGGACTTATTCTCAATTCATACTGGATAGGTAAGGCCGACTTTTTTCAGATAAGCAAAAGCATAAGCGACATCGTGCACGACCAATGGAATTATGCACAGCCCGGATCTTCCGTATCTGTCATGATTGACATTGTAGATGTTGATTATGGAATCGACAGATCAGATTCGTTTTCACTACCACTATAACAATCAACACAAGAACACGACGTTATGGAAAAGATCATTCGTGGACTCCACCGATTCATTTCTGTGTTTGCCGGAATGATATTGCTGTTTTTAGGTACGAGCCTCGCAGTGATTGCATCTGGTGCCGTGAACGACATCAACTTTGAATGGGAAAGTTTTGCTTTGAGCTTCGAGCCGGCAACGCTTCCTTTTATGACAATTCTGGGATGGGTTGCCATTGGTACTGGCATTGCTCTCGTGGGCATGCTGACCATCTTTGTAGGGTTTAAGCGCATCAAGAAAACGCCAAGGATTGTTGTCAGCGGCGCCGATACGAACGGAATGGTCGGAGGTGGCCAGGTCACGGTATCGACGCGATCCATTGAGGCCCTGACGCATTACGTTGCCGAAAAAATTCCAGGGGTTCGCGAAGTTGCACCGATCATCAGGATTAAAAAACAAGGTCTTTTTGTGGATTGCCGCGTCGTACTAACTCCCGATTCAAGTATTCCGGAGGTCTCGACAAATCTAAAAAATGCGCTGAAGCATTCACTTGAACAGCATACTGGAATACCAGTGAGTCAGGTGAATATTGACGCTCAGTTGGATGCGATCGATGCCACGAGGCTTGTCCACTAATCATAAAACAACGAAGACTTATGGGACCAGGTGATCCATTTGGGAACGCTACGGGCACTCCGAGGCTCGATGCAGGAATTCCGGATTTAAAGATGGCCTACGATGAAACTAATTCCAACCCGACGCCGGAAGGCAAACGTCGCATTAATCCGCTATTTGTAGGAGGCGTTCTCGGGACATTGATTGGGGTCACGGTACTCACCGGTCTTGTCCTCGAAGCAATACTGTTAGTTTTCTTCGGCGCTATCGGGGTCGGAATTGCGTGGGTTGTCCAGAGAGCAGTCGGAGGGCAGTTGAACTTCGCTGATGCCTGGCGGACGCTGCGTGGAAAGAATTAGGCCGCTCAAGCAAATTGAAACGGATTGAAGATTTTTACTAAAGATAACAGGTAAGAGAATGTCTACAGAAGTTAAATCGACAGTGGTTAAACGTCACGATTCATCGAAGAAGAAGGATAATGGTTATGCGAACGCGTCGGTTACGCGTGATGAAACTGGTCAGACGATTATTCGCGATCAAGTAGTCGCCAAAATTGTGGGGCTGGCCGTCAGGGAAATCCAAGGGGTACACAAGCTGGTACCATACGGGGCTTCGCAGTCGGTTGCATCACTGGCAAAGACCGTCACCGGTAGTTCAATGAGAGATCTCGGTGTACATGTAGAAGTCGGAAAGGAAGAATGTGCCGTAGACATGAGAATCATTGCTGATTACGGTGTAAGCCTTCCGTCGCTTGCGGAAGCGATTCGTCG
>CBDUKH010000158.1:0-6225 GCA_965367755.1 uncultured Rhodothermales bacterium | reverse complement strand
CGAAAGAAAAAACGTGTCAAGAAAGCGTTCGACCAGTCAACAGGCAAGAAAAAAGTAGTTGTCGATGTTCCTGTGGACAAGAACAAGAAGAAGCGCCTGATCAAATCCAAGAACAAGAAAATTGCCGGTGTCTGTGCAGGCATAGCGGAGTACTTCAACCTCGACCCTACTCTCGTCAGGATCGCCTTTGTCATCGGTACTATCTTCACGCAGGGATCATTTCTGCTCGCCTATTTCATCCTTTCGGTGGTTATGCCTAAACCGACTCAAAAGGCACTTGAAGAGCGAATAACGATCATTCGAGACACATGATGTGCCCACGGTAACAATTTTACTATTCTACGTATACCTGAGTAAATACACATCAAGACACGACTTCAATGAGCACCTATAAGCAACTTAGGAAATCGTCAACTGAGAGAATGATCAGCGGCGTGTGTGGCGGCATTGCAGAGTATTTCGGCGTCGACCCGACAATCGTCCGGATCGGTTACGTTGCACTAAGCGTGTTCAGCGCCTTGTTTCCGGGGATCCTTGTCTACATCATCCTGATGATTATAATGCCGGACTAGGCACTGCGTCCTGCATCTTCGAGCTGCACAGCTTCGGTACTTTCCATTCCTGCCTGTGCCATCTTCATCGCATCCATATCCACCAGTTCACGAATTGCGTCATTGACGGAATCCAGTGAAGTCGACGTCACGATTTCCGGGAAACGATCTACATAATCGACCCCAAGATCGTTCTGGATATTCGCGGCAATTGTCCGCGCGAGACTACCAGTAGAAGCCAGACCAACTTTATACGACCCGGCCACTGTCTTTTTCTTCGACTCCAGCTCATCACTTGTAACGCCTCGATCGACGAATTCATTAAGTAGATCGTTCGTTCGGTGAATACCCCTGGCGATATTTTCGACACTAAAGGTGGCTTGTACCGCGAAGAACCCAGAGTATGCCGACGAAAATCCTCTCAGGGATGAATAAATCCCGTACGTAAGGCCTTCTTTGTCTCGTATTTGATCCATTAGGCGAGCGGAGAAGTTGCCTCCGAAGATATAGTTACCAAGATATAGCGGGACGTATCTCTCGTCCGTCCGGATGACATCGATTGCATGACCAATTCTGACATCTATGTTTGACTTGTCCGCCATGGGTATAGAAACTGCCGACACACTGTGTGCTGGAGCGGCATACGCATAATCGGTGGATAGCTCTCGTGGTTGCCAGTCTCCGAAGGCGGATTCGACGGCCCTGATGATTTCCGCCTCGTCAATGTCGCCGACGACGACCATCACGAAATCGGTTGCGCCAAAATGGGATTCGTAAAAAGAGCGTGCCTGCTGAACGTTGCTGTCTTTAAGCAGCTCCATTTCCTTGTTCGGGCCAAGCGCATAATTCGGGTGGTCCTCCTGGAACAGGAGTCTCCGTAACGCAGCATCTGCCTGACTGGATGTACTTTCCATTGACTGGAGTACGGACGACTGGAGTCGCGGCAATACCTTTTCGAATTCGGACTCGGCTAATGCTGGAGTCCTCAGTTGCTCGGCGCAAGTTGCCAGGACGGGCGAGATGTCGTCACGCAAACATCTACCACTGAATCCGACTCGCGTTGCTTCTGAGTGATAGCGAAGCTCAGCCCCGCGTGCATCCAGGTCGGCAGCTATGGCAAACTTATCTCGCAGGGTCGTCCCTTTGTCGAGCAGGGACACGAGGATATCTTGAGCGAGATCCTCATGTCGAGAAAGGTCTGGAGAGGTCTGAAATGATCCGTAGAATGATACGACGGACTCGACGGTCGTCTGCAACAAGTATAGTCTGCACGAACCTACAACTGCTTCAGATATTCTTTCGGAAAGCAACAAATCTTATCTCGTATTATGGCTTTTATTCTGGGATATAGCTTCCGACGATGCAGCGATCTCGAACGAGATACGTATTTGCGGCACGTCGTATTTCGTCGGCAGTGACACTTTCCAATGAGCTACCGTACGCAGAATACAATTTCCAATCGCCTGTTGCGATGGCTTCATTTAATTGCTGAACGACGGAAAACGCACCGTCTCGCGAATACGCCTCCATTGCAAGAAGTTGAGATACGGCCGTCTCCACTTCTGCATCGGTCACACCTGAATCACTGATGCTGCTAATCTCTGCAAAGATAGCCTCTTCCAATTGCGCGTGTTCGACCTCAGGGTTGAGTGATGCGAACACGTAGAATAACCCCGGATCTCGCATAGCACTATTAGAAGCGTTTACGCCGCTGGAAAGCCCGGTCTCAATAAGAGCCGAATACAGGCGGCTGCTTTTTCCCGTACCGAGGATGACAGACAATACATCTAAAACCGGAGAGTCTTCGTGCGTCCCGGCGATTCCTTTGTACGCAATCATTAGCGAGCCAATTTCACCCGCCTGCCGTACCACTACCCTGCGCTCCCCGCGTTGCTCCGGCTCGCGAACCGAAAGCTCTGGCGGATTTGGTCCAGCTTCAATCTTTCCAAATCGATTTGCGATCAGCGAAAGACATTCTTCAATCTGGATATCACCAACGACCGACAACGTGGCATTGGAGGGCCAATAATATTGATCGTAGAAGCCACGAAGACTGTCCGACGTTACGTTCTCAATATCTGACCTCCAGCCAATCGTAGGATGATGATACGGATGAGCTACGAAGGCTGAAGCCCACACATCATGGTACAATTTTCTCGTCGACTCATTCTCGCCGCGGTCGAACTCATTAAGTATAACAGTCTTTTCGCTTTCGACGTCCTCAGGTCGGAGCAAGGCGTTACGCATACGGTCGCTTTCAATATCGAGCGCAAGATCCAGGTGCTCTGACGGAAGTAGCTCATAATAATTGGTGCGATCTAACCACGTTGTGGCATTCATCCGGGCACCGACGTCCTGAAGTACATTAAAGACTGAAGTCCCCAGATCCTTGTTGAACTTGGTTGACCCTTTGAACATCAGGTGTTCAAGAAAATGTGTTGCACCGGTCAACCCAGTAGTCTCATTCCGACTTCCTACGCGATAGGTAATCATACATGCCACGACTGGTGCGGAATGATCCGGTTTGACAAGGATCTGCAAACCATTGCTGTCAAGTTTGTACTCTTGAATCCCGCCAGATTCTTCAATAAATGTTATCACTAAATCCTCCTCTTCCTGGGTTGGATTCCACGTCTGTCAATGAGCATCCAGCCAATTGTTTGCAATGTTAACGTCGACCTCGATCGGTACCTTAAGCGGCAAGGCGTCGATCATCTCGTGTTCCACAATGTCTTTCATTACTTTCTCCTCGCCGCCTGCAACTTCGAAGACTAGTTCGTCATGAACTTGAAGAAGCATTTTGCTCTGAAGATCTTCTTTTTTCATTCTGCGATCAAGGCGAAGCATGGCGATCTTGATCATGTCTGCTTGCGATCCCTGTATCGGCATGTTAACTGCAATTCGTTCCGCTGCCGCGCGTTCGTTGCGATTTCGAGCATGGATATTCGGAATGTATCGCTTTCTACCAAGTAGCGTTTCAGCATACCCTGACTCTCTCACCTTTTCTATTTGATGGTTCAGGAACTGTGAAACACCCGGAAAAGATTCATGATATTGCTCGATCAACTCCTGTGCTTCACCGCGTGGGCATCTAAGTCGGATCGACAAGCCAAATGCAGAAATACCATACGGAATCCCGTAATTAACTTCTTTCGCTCGGCTGCGCTGCTGTCGGGTGACATCTTTGGGGTCGATCTTAAACACGCGAGCTGCGGTTGCCGTATGAATGTCTTCGCCAGATTCAAATGCTGACATAAGTCCCACGTCTTCGCTCATGGAAGCGAGGATACGCAGTTCGATCTGCACGTAATCGGCAGACATCAACTTCATTCCTTTCGCGGGTACGAAGGCCTTGCGGATTGATCGTCCGCGTTCGGTACGGATTGGAATGTTTTGAAGGTTGGGATTCTGTGAGCTGAGTCGTCCCGTTGCGGCAACGGTCTGGTTGTACTCGGTATGGATTCTATGGGTTACGGGATTGATAAGGTCTGGCAAGACGTCGACGTATGTGTTCTTCAGTTTTGACAACTGGCGCCAGTCCAGTATCAGTGCAGGCAGTTCGTGTTCTGTTGCCAGTTCGGTAAGCACCGTTTCTTTCGTCGAAGGCTTGCCTTTCGATGTCTTTGAGATGACAGGAAGCTCAAGCTTGTCGAACAGTATAGAACCAATCTGTGAAGGTGAACCGATGTTAAACTCTTCTCCTGCCGCATCGTAGATTCCTTGCTCGACATGCCGCAAATCATCTGCCATCTCGACGGAAATGGCATGCAAGACTTCGGTATCAACACAGATCCCTGTACTCTCGATCTTTGCAAGCAATCCGAGCAGCGGAAACTCTATCTCGTCAGCGACCGAGTAGAGATCGTTGTCCTCAAGACTTTTTTCCAACGGCACAACCAGGCGGCCTGAAATATCGGCCGCTTCACATGCCAGATTGACGAAGTCGGTTTTATCCAGGTCCTGATACGACATCCGATTCCTGCCGGTGCCCAGCAAAACATCCTCGTCCGTGATGGTGTAGGCCAGATACTTTCTGGCAACGCGAACGATATCGTGTGCCTGGTCCGGCGACAAGAGATAGTCGGCAACCATGGTATCAAAGAATGGACCTTCGATTTTAATTCCAGCCTTCTGAAGAGCAACTACGTCCCGCTTGATATTATGACCAACGACCATACCACTCGACGCAAAGACTTTCGAGAGAGCGCCGCGGATTGATGCGATGGATACACTTGTGGCGCCCGCCGTAGGAATAAAGACGGCCATACCATCTGACGCTGAAAGTGCGATGGCAATGATATCACCGAGCATTGGATCGGTAGACGACCAGTACGTTTTAACCGCCAGTCGATCTGTGTCCTCAAGCAGTCCCAATGTTTCAATGCACTCGTCGGGATCCGCAACAATAGAATAATCAACGTCGTCCAGGTCAATTGAAACGGTGTCAGCAGTGGTACTCCGGACCGGAGACGTGGAGAATAGATCGGGCTGGCCCGGATCTGATCCGACACGAGACTTGTTGAGGATTTTCTCTACACGCGAAAAGAGGGTGCGGAATTCCAGTTCGTCAAACAGCTCACTGATCTCGTTGATGTCGGCATTTTTCCGATGCAGGTCCTCCCACTCAAGATCCAGCTCAAGATCACACTTGATTGTAACGAGTTCTTTGCTCAGGCGGGCATCCTCGGCGTGATTTAGCATACCCTCACGCGGTCGCTTACCCTTGATATCTTCAGCGTGTTCGATAATCGTTTCGATGTCACCATATTCCTGCACCAACTTCATGGCAGTTTTCTCCCCTATCCCGGGGACGCCAGGGACGTTATCAGCTGCATCTCCCATCAGGGCCAGGATGTCGATGAACTGCGCCGGCTCCACACCGTATTTTGCCCTAAATGACTCCATCGTCACGGGGTCAAAAGATTCTCCGCGGTACGCCGGACGAAACATTGAAACGTTGTCCGTCAGCAGCTGCTGAAAATCCTTATCTGGTGAGACGATTACAACTTTAGAGCCGAGCTCGCCTGCCCGTGATGCAACAGTACCAATTACGTCGTCTGCCTCGACTCCACTGACCTCGAGAACGGGGATATCCATCGCTTCTACAACGGCCTTGATCAACGGGATGTTGTCAATGAGCTCTTCAGGGGTCGGGTCACGCTGGGCTTTGTAGTCCTCGTACATTTCATCGCGAAACGTACCTTCGCCGTCGAAGGCATCAAAGACGACGCCGGCGTATTTAATATCGTGATCCTCAATCAGCTTGAGAAGTGCAGAAGTGAAACCATACGATGCAGAGGTGTTTTGTCCCTTGGAGTTAACTAGCGGCCGATTGATGAAAATAAAATGTGCCCGGTATGCGAGCGCCATGGCATCGATCAAATACAATTTCTCGGGTACATTCGAACCTTTCATCGTCAGCAGATTGTTGTCAGAATTAAGTTAACTTGACGGTCACGACAAGCTACATAAATAATCGTTGTTGTGGATTCGATCCCGATATTTGTTGATGATTACAATAATTAATTCGTCGAGTGAATTACACGGAAGAAACATTTGGAAGCGCACGTGTTGCCGTTAGTCGATGGCGACCCGAATCAAGGCCTTCCGCGACGGTTGTTGCCGTACATGGCTTCGGAGTCGACGGGTACAGGACATACCGGTACGTTGCTGA
>CBDUKH010000157.1:0-6316 GCA_965367755.1 uncultured Rhodothermales bacterium | reverse complement strand
CTGCGTGGCCGCCATGGAAGCGCTATTGATCTTTCCAACCCGTCGAGTACATACCAACCCCTCGTTCAGCACTGGACTGGATTCCGTGCTCAACTAGCTAGCTGGATTAGCGCGACGCAACTGCAGGCGAAAGTCACCGTTCGCTCGATTCCATTTGCCATCCTGATGCTCATGTGGTTGTTCATCGCGACAATCACGATCACAGAGAGACTTTTTAGCGGCCCGTTCGATACGGTCACTTATACAACAACGGGACAAATCGTTACGCTAATCCTGGGATTGCTTGGGCAACTAGGCGTCTTCGTAGTGATCTTCTATGCCGGCGAGCTCGTCTGGAGTGAGCGCAGCTTACGTGCTCACGAACTAGTCGATACGACACCGACCTCTACCGCCGCAATCGTGCTATCGAAGTTGACGACGCTCGCAGTTGTTGTCATGCTTTTTGTAGTCGCAGGAATACTCGTCGGACTGGGAATCCAAATTGCAAACGGTTACACCAGATTCGATTTACCAACGTACTTATCAATGTTCTATTACGCCGGCCTGCCTTTGATGTGCATTTCGATGCTGGCTATAGCTGTCCAAAATTTGCTTAACAACAAGTACGTAGCGATTCTTGTAACGGTCGCTATCGTCGTGATCGTGTCCCAGCCGCGGACGTGGGGGTTCGAGCATCCAATGCTTCGCTTTGCATCCATGCCTACACTGTCCTTCTCGGACATGAGCGGGTTCGGCTTCGCAAAGCGTGCATTCAACTATTACATCGTATACTGGACAAGTCTTTCAGTATTTCTGCTAATCCTTACTTCTACACTTTATCGTCGGGGAACAGTAGAAAATTTTGCAACGAGGATTCGGCAAGCCTCTCTACCTCGAAAGGCTATCATAGGGCTAGCAATCTCCCTTATCGTCTTTGCCGGCAGTGGCTATCGTATCTACGATGAGACGAATGTGGATCAAGTCTATCGCTCCCGCGCTTCAACGTTAGATCACCGAGAAGAATATGAGCGCCTCTACCGTGCTCACGCGAAGGATCCTACGCCAACTATTATCTCTGTAGACACAAAAGTCGATCTGTTTCCCGGTGCCCGCCGGTATACGATTGTCGGTACGTATGAAATCGCTAACACCGGGCCAGCCCCCATGTCATCGTTCATCGTATCACTGCATCCTGAAGTCAATGCATCGACTATCAATGTAACAGGAGCTTCGTATATCAACGCAGATCCAGTACATGGAATATATTCGGTACACCTTGCGAAACCGCTAGACAGCGATTCAACGACAACATTGTCGTTTGAAGTTGATGTTCGTCGATCCGGGTTTTCACGATTCAACTCAGAAAACTCAATCCTGGAAAACGGTTCATACATCGAACTGGAAGACTTCATGCCGTTCTTCGGCTACGACGCAAGCAAAGAGATATCTGACAGACACGAGCGTTACTCTCGGGGATTGCTACCACAATCCGAGGCCCCGATCCCGGAAACAGCAGCCCCGGAAAATTATGCGCTCGTCGAATTTTATACTATAATTTCGGCCCCGTCTGATCAAAAACTCGTGAGCGTCGGTGAACTATTAAATGAGTGGGCCGAAGACGGACGCTCGTACTATGAATATCGTTCTCCCCAACCTACAAATTTCCAGTTCGCCATTGCCCTTGCAGATTATGATGTAGCGACAGCAACAAGTGACGGCATCACGTACGAAATCTACTACCATCCAGAGCACGAGACGAACGTTTCTGACATGCTCACTTTTGCCAGACAGTCGATCGATCTTTTTGCGAGAGAATTTGGACCGTACCCGTATGACTACTATCGAATAGCAGAAATACCAGCGTACGTAGGGGCAGCGACTGCGTATCCGGGAGTGGTCTTTGTCACAGAACGGGTTGGATTTCTGTTGGACACGCGTGACACCACAAAGATTAATCAATTACAGTTACTTGCTGCCCACGAGACGGCGCATCAATGGTGGGCGCATCAGCTACGGCCAGCGGAGATTGCCGGCTACAGTGTGCTAACCGAATCTCTGGCTCAGTATTCAGAATTGCTATATCTATACGAGTACTCATCCAGCAGTAAAACCCGTCAGCACCTGACGAATGAACTAGACTTTTACCTGTCTAGCCGCAGCTATCTACCGGAAGAACCTCCTCTGTATCACGCGTGGGGACCTACCCAAACTCATCTCTATTACCAGAAGGCGTCACTGTCGATGTTTGCTCTGATGGATTTGATCGGAGCCGACAGCTTGAATAGTGGACTGCAAAAACTGTTGCGCGAATTTACACCGCCGTACCGACGGCCAACAACTATCGATCTTCTGGAGTCGCTCCATAGCGTTTCTCCGGTCGACAAAATTCACCTTATCGATGAATTGCTCAAGGACGTAATACTGTACGATATCGCGGTTTCATCAGCGAAGGTGACCGAAATAGACGGCGGGTACCGGACGGACATTACTATTGGCGTGGCTAAATATTCGGAAAATGAGAGTGGGGACCTGGTCGATGTAGAAATGAATCAGGAAATCACAATTGCACTGCTAGCCGACCACCCTAATTCCAGTTTGAGTTTGGATTCGCCTCTGGCTATGGAGCGGCACGTTCTTCGAAATGGTCAAAACAGCGTAACGATCGTCTCGCGTGAGAAACCGGTCTATGTAGTGGCAGACCCTTTCAGTTTCATGCCCGATCGAGACAGGTATGATAACATTCTCAGATTGGAGGAGAACTAGCGTCTGATCGCTACTTACTTGCCAGAGATTCTCTCGAATATGCAGCCATCGCACGATCGAGAAACGCAACGAAATTATCGACTTTCATCATCCCGCTTTCTCGAAGAATAAGAGTCCCATCTTTGGGATCGACGATGGCGTACGTTGGCAGAGCGCTCGTACCTGTCAGCTTTAACTGATACCGCTGATAATCTTTTCCCCTTTCCAGGCCGTCCGTATATAAGCGCAGTAACACGAAACCCTCTTCAAACCGCGATCGGACCGACGGGACGGGAAATACGTTTGCTTCCATCTGGCGACAGTTGGTACACGTGTAGCCGGTAAAATCTATAAAGACAGGTTTGCCGAGGCGCTCTCCTTCTATCAGTGCCAGGTCGAGATCGTCCTCAATCCAGCCTTCCTCTAGAGCGAGCGCAGATTGATTTGCAGCGACAAGGAGACTAACATCTGTGGCCTGCCGTGGAGGAAGGTACGCGTCAAGACTGTTCAAAGGAGAGCCAAACAGACCGGGCAAGAGATAGACGGCAGCTCCGAAAAAGACGAGACCTGAAAGCAGTCTTCCCGTTCCCACGCCCTCGAGCACGGGCTCATGTTTCAGTCGCAGTTTCCCTACGAGATAGAATCCCGCCATCAGGAAAATGACCAGTGTAAATGCAATGGCAAGTGGTCGTGAAATCAAGTTCCAGCCCCAGACCAGGTCCGCATTTGATATGAACTTGATAGCGGCGGCCAACTCGATGAACCCGAGAATTACTTTCACTGCATTCATCCACGATCCTGAACGCGGCAGCTGTTCGAGGCCTCTGGGAAATAAAGCGAGCGCGACAAACGGAATCGAGAAGGCCGCGCTAAAGGCAACCATTCCAATGAGCGGCCGGAACCACTCACCGCCAGCGGCCGCAGCAAGCAGGCCACCGACAAATGGAGCGGTACACGAGAAGGAAACGAGCGTGAGAGTCAGGCCCATGAAGAGGACACCACCGATGCCGCTTCGCGACGTGCCCTGGCTGTTCGCGAAATTGACGAGCTTCGACGGTAGACGCAATTCGTACAGGCCGAGAAGCGAAAGCGCGAAGCCGACTAACACTGCCGCAATAAACAGGTTAACCCATGGATTGGCAGCGATCGATTGGGCCCCGGATGCGCCGACCAGTGCCGCCATGACCAACCCAAGGATGGTGAAGATGCCGACGATCGATACGCCGAACAGCAATGCCATGCGTGTCGATTCTGCACGCGACTCCGTGTGCTTGGTAAAATAGGATACTGTGAGAGGCAGCATCGGGAAAACGCATGGCGTCAGAAGAGCAGCAAAGCCGGCCCCGAAGGCAAGCAGGAGAAAGGCGATCGGTGTTCGGCCTGAAGTAGAATAGTCGGTGGATGAGGCCGCAGTGATTGCAGCGTCGTAGTCTTCGCCAGCGCTGCTGCCGCTTGAGGCATTCAGAGCAGACAGGTCCAGTTCTTCCGGCGTGCACTCTTCAGCCTCGTTTGTACAGGGGGCAACGCCAGGTACGAGAGCAATCTTGAATAGCTCATCCGTGGGAGGAAGACAGATTCCCGTCTTGTCGTTGCAAATCTGGAAGCGAACGGATCCGACAGCAACAGGGGAATCCCCGGCAGCAGCTGACAGGCTGAACGGGATAATGAATTCAGCCTGCGAGGTGAAATAGGTGACGTCAATCTGAAATCCCGGATCGAACATTTGCGACGGCTCAGATTGTCGGATTGGCCCCGACGTAGTGACACCGGCGGAAACTGAATCTACCTTGATGCGGACGCCGAGACTAGGCCGCGGGCTGTCCATGGCATACATCTTCCAGTCGTCCGCTATTGAGGTGACAATTCTGAGCTCCACATTCCGGAGGGTAGAATCATCGTCTGTGCTCTCGACCGCATCGACATAGTACGTCCAATCGACGAGCTCAGTGGCACGTTGCGCCATCAGGTGGGGCGCAAACGAGAGGACGAAGAGTCCCGCTAGTAGGATGGTTTTAGCAGTCCGCATTGAAACGTTTAAACGGCCATAAATAGGAAGAGGGCAGCTGTCGGAAGAACGGCTGCCCTCAACTATTGTTGCGCTTCGCTGCGTATCGTTACGCTGCTGTGCTTGCGACTGGGTGGCGGTGTCTAGGCCTCAGCCTCCTCGGCTGCTTCAGGCTCAGTCTCCGTCTCAGCCTCAGACTCAACGACGACTTTCAGTGAAGCCGAAACTTCCGGGTGCAACTTGATTGTGGCAGTATACTCACCAGTGGTGCGTATGTCTTCCAGGTCTATCTTTCTACGATCGACTGAAATACCACGATTCTGAAGTTCAACAGCGAGCTGCTGCACGGTGACGGTTCCAAACAATCTGTTGCCTTCGCCGACTTTCGCCTGAATGACCAAAGGTTTTTTCTCGATAGATTTCGCCAGTTCCTGGGCGTCGTCTTTCTTTTTGGAGAGTTTGTGGGCCGCCTGACGCCGGAGTTCTTCGGCATGCTTGATTGCACCCGGAGTAGCCAGACGTGCCAGGCCTTTCGGAATTAAGTAATTCCTGCCGTAGCCGTTTTTCACTTTGACGATCTCACCGGACTCGCCAAGGTTATCGATTTCTTTAAGTAAAATGACTTTCATGTCAACCAGACGTATAAAATTTTAATGGATCACTACTTGACGTTGTCAGCGATAAATGGAATCAACGCAATGTGCCGGGCGCGTTTGATGGCACGCGTAAGCTGTCGTTGAAACTTGGCCGTTACGCCTGTTATGCGTCGGGGCAGAATTTTGCCCTGCTCGTTGATGAATCGCTTGAGCAATTCAATGTCTTTGTAATCCACGTACTCGATGTTCTTTGTATCGAACTGGTCTTTCGGCGGTGCCTGTGCGACGCGCGGTCGCGGCTTGGTTTGTGTTCTTGCCATCGTCGAATTCTGTTTTAGGAGGTTCTTTGGTTATTCGGCTGCGGTTTCGGTCGCTGCCGCTTCGGCAGTCATTCGAGCTTTGCGAGCCGTTCGGTGACGGAGCATTTTGGCATCCATCCTGAGCGTCAGGTAACGGAGGATTCCCTCGTTGATGTCCATGGCTCTTTCGAGACGAGCGATCAACGTACCAGGGGCCGTAAACATGAGGTTTACGTAGTAACCGTTACGCTTTTTAGATATGGGATATGCCAAACGACGGCTTCCCCACTCCTCCTTTTCGACGATGTCTCCACCGCCCTCTTTGATGAAACTGTCTACGCGATCGACGAGATCCTTGATCTGCTCATCGCTGAAGACTGCATTTACGATGTACGTCATTTCGTACGTCTGCAATGCGGACATATACATTTCCTCGGAATAGTGATTAAACTATGCCCTCGCACGCATGTCGCCGAGAGCGGGTATAGCCAAGAAATATAATGCTATTCCTGCTTGAATTCCACATAATTCGTGTCCTTCAAGATAATTGCAAGAATGGGATGAGGAATGAGGAATGAGGAATGAGGAATGAGGAATGAGGGATCACGGATCAGGGATCAGGGATGAGGGATGAGGGATCAGGGATGAGGGATCAGGGATGAGGGATCAGGGATGAGGGATCAGGGATGAGGGAT
>CBDUKH010000156.1:0-6411 GCA_965367755.1 uncultured Rhodothermales bacterium | reverse complement strand
GCACCAGGGCGCTGCTAAATATACGACGAAGAGGACTGAGTTATGGGTTGCGAGGGGATCAGGGATGAGGGATCAGGGATCAGGGATTTGTCACAAGTCATAAGTCATAAGTCAAGAATCCCGAATCAGGTAGACGATAACTGATTACCGAATAACCAATAACCAATAACGCGAGGCCCGAAGGGCCGAGCTTTAACCAATAACCAATAACCGCGAGGCCGAAGGCCGAGCAATCTACTCCACCGTCACGCTCTTGGCCAGGTTTCTGGGCTGATCTACATTGCAACCTCGCATGACCGCGATGTGATATGACAGTAGCTGCAACGGAACCACGGCCAACAATGGCGTAAGGAATTCTTCCGTTCGTGGAATCTTGATCACATACTCGCACAGGCGCTCAATCTCCATTCCATTGTCGGTAATGGCAATCGCTGAACCCTGACGCGCTGCAACCTCCTCGATGTTTGCCAGCACCTTGCTATACGTGCTGTCCTTCATCGCCAGGAAAACAACAGGCATGAACCGGTCTATCAACGCAATCGGGCCGTGCTTCATTTCGGCAGCCGGGTAGCCTTCTGCGTGGATGTACGAAATCTCTTTCAACTTCAATGCTCCTTCCAGAGCTACCGGGAAGTTGAAGCCGCGGCCGAGATACAGGAAGTTAGACGCGTATCGATACACACGAGCCAACCCTTTAATCTCGTCATCCAGCTTCAACACTTCTCGAATCTTGTCAGGTATCTCGGCTATGGCATGCAGGTACGAGGCGAACTCCGCGTCTGACAATGTCCTTCCCTGAGCGAGCTTCAATGCTATCAATGCCAGTACCAGCACCTGCGCGCTGAACGCTTTTGTCGACGCGACTCCAATCTCCGGACCAGCGTGCAGGTAAACACCGGCATCCGTCTCGCGAGCGATTGTCGACCCGACAACATTGCACACTCCAAATACGGGAATTCCATTTCTCTTTGCCTCGTGAACCGCTGCAAGTGTATCAGCAGTTTCACCACTTTGTGAGATGACGATAACCACATCGCCGTCTCGCAGGATCGGGTTGCGATATCGAAACTCACTGGCATACTCTACTTCGACCGGTATTCTCGCAAGCCCTTCAATCAGGTACTCGCCCACCAGCGCTGCGTGCCACGACGTACCGCAAGCGCAGATAATAATTCGCTGAGCGGACAACAAGGTATCCAGCGAGTCGATCAAGCCTCCCAGATGTATATCGTTGTCCTGAATCCGTACCCTACCTCGCATGCAATTTTCAAGAGACTCCGGTTGCTCCATTATCTCTTTGAGCATGAAATGCTCGTAGCCAAGCTTTTCGATCTGCTCCAAATCCCACTCAAGCTCGTGTACTTCTTTCTCAAGAGGCACGTTGTCGATGCTCTTAACCTGGTAACCATCGCGACGTATAATGGCCATCTCACCATCGTTCAGGTAAACGACCTGGCGAGTATGTTCAATCAGTGGGGCGGCATCCGAACCGAGAAAATATTCGTTTTCACCAACTCCGATAAGGAGCGGGCTGCCTTTTCTGGCCGCAATAATCATATCCGGGTCATCGGCAGAAACCAGGGCAAGTCCGTATGTACCGACAACCTGGGTCAACGCCTGACCGACCGCCTCGTCCAGTGGAAGCATGGTCGTTTTCTGAATATCGTCAATAAGATGCGCCAGCACCTCTGTATCCGTTTCACTCACGAATACATAGCCCTTGGTGCGAAGTCTTTCCCTCAGGGAGGCAAAATTTTCTATAATGCCATTGTGAACGATGGCAAATTTTCCGGAGCTGTTTGTGTGGGGATGAGAGTTGACGTCGTTTGGCATACCATGGGTCGCCCATCGGGTATGACCGATACCTACGCTACCTTGAAGCTCACTTCTGTTGATAGCGTTAGAGAGGCCCTGGACCTTTCCTTGCTTCTTCTGAACCGTCAAACCGCCATTTACGATGGCTACTCCAGCTGAGTCATATCCTCGATACTCCAAACGTTGGAGTCCATCTATCAGGATGTCTACTGCAGGTTTGTCACCTATATAGCCTACGATACCACACATTATTACAACCAATTTTGAATGATCGATTCCCGCTCATGCGGAAATCACAGAATCTCTTCTGCATTATTAAACAAAAACTAGGCCGATATAGGGGCGCCAGCATTAATTGATCGCCCAATGACTGTGGCTATTGATCGTACCTGGTCCATAAGCTCATCAAATTGTTCCAGATACAGCGATTGAGGCCCATCGCTCTTGGCTGACGGTGGATCCGGGTGGACCTCTATCATCAGTCCATCGGCACCGACAGCGACGGCAGCTCTTGCCATAGGAGTGACTTTATTTCGTAATCCCACTCCATGACTGGGGTCCACAAAGACAGGCAGATGGCTCTTGGATTTGACAACAGGTACAGCGGACAGGTCAAGCGTATTCCTCGTCATGGTCTCAAACGTCCGAATACCGCGTTCACAAAGAATCACATCCTGATTCCCGGCGGATAAAATGTACTCGGCACTCATCAACCATTCCTGAATCGTTGCTGAAAGGCCCCTCTTCAGAAGAACGGGCTTACCAGCGCGGCCGACTTCTTTCAGTAGGGAAAAATTCTGCATGTTGCGGGCACCGATCTGCAGTAGATCGGCCGACTCACACACTGCGTCGAGATGGGCAATCTCCATGACCTCGGTGACCACCTTCAGGTTATATTTGTCCGCGGCGGCGCGAATGATCTTTAGTCCTTCAGCTCCCATCCCCTGAAAAGAATACGGAGAGGAGCGTGGTTTGTATGCTCCGCCTCTAAGTATAGTGGCCCCGGCCGCTGCGATAGATGCAGCAGTCTGGTCCATTTGCTCTTCACTTTCAATACTGCACGGGCCGGCAATAATGATGACTTCCTCACCACCGATCTGTACTCCACCGACGTCGACAATCGTGTCAGTTTTCTTCCAGCTGCGACTCGCAAACTTATAGGGCTCCGTAACCCGGAACACATCGCTCACCCCGTCGAGTACCTGAATGTGTCGGATGTCAAAATCCTGTTTGACACCGACTGCTCCCAGGACGGTCTGATTGACGCCGCTCGACTGATGAACATCAAAACCGAAATCGTTCAACACCTGGATGACGCCCTGAATCTTCAGCTCATCCGCACCAACTTCCATTACTACAACCATACCAATAATCCTTTTAGGTTACCGTCGAGTAGGACTTTCGACTGCCTACCGAATTTCAACGAGATGATAATTTTTCTTTCCTTTGCGAAGTACCAGTAGCCGCTCATCGATGGCGTCAGTCGTCGTCACCATCGTATCTGCGTCATCGATTCTGTTATTGTTCAGGCGGACGCCGCCACCCTTGAGCAACCGTCTGGCCTCACCCTTCGAGGCTGTAACTCCCGTTTGGTCAAGAAGATCAATAATGTTGATGCCCTCTCCCTCAAACAGATTCCTTCCTAATTCCTGGGAGGGTACGTCTTCAAAAATCTCCAGAATATCTTTTGTCGAGAGCGCTGACATGTCTCCACCGAACAGAATATCAGAAGCCTGCAAGGCTCGCTGGAGGCTCTCTTCGCCGTGTACTTGCCTGGTAACTTCTTCTGCCAGCACCTTTTGAGCTCCACGGGCACCGGGACTTTCTTCGACGGACTTCTGGAGTTCCTGAATCGCCTCCTGGTCCAGCCATGTAAAGTACTTAAGGTACGTTACCACATCCCGGTCGTCGGTGTTGAGCCAGAACTGGTAGAACTTGTATGGGGATGTTCTTTCCGGGTCCAACCATATGGTCCCAGACTCGGTTTTTCCAAATTTTGTCCCACTGCTGTTGGTAACAAGCGGGAAGACCAGGCCGTGTGCTTTCTTGCTTCGCATTCTTCTTATGAGGTCAGCGCCTGAGAGAATGTTACCCCACTGGTCGGAACCACCAATCTGAAGAACGCAATCATACTTGTCGTGGAGCACGCGATAGTCGTGCGCTTGCAAAAGCATATAAGAAAACTCTGTGTATGACAGTCCTTCCTCACTGTCGATCCGGCGTTTCACCGATTCCTTCGCCAGCATATAATTGATAGTGAAGTACTTTCCGGTATCACGCATGAAATCGATGGCGGACATTTCGCACAGCCACCGGGCGTTGTTGTCGATAACGGCCGACGCAGGTCCACTACCAAAGTCCAGAAATTTTTCCAGCTGCGCCTTGATGCCGTTCAGGTTTGCTTCGACCTCCTCGGTTGTCATCAGGGTACGTTCCTGTGACTTTCCGCTCGGATCGCCAATCAGGCCTGTGCCTCCTCCAACCAGAGCTACTGGTCGATGCCCGTATCGCTGCATTCGCGCAAGCCCCATTACCGGCATCAGTGAACCAACGTGGAGACTATCTGCAGTCGGATCAAAGCCACAGTAAAGCGATATTTTCTCCTTGCCAAGAAGTTCTTCTATCTCCGGAGTAGCGTCATAAATGACATCGCGCCACTTTAGCTCATCAAATACGTTGGTATGACTCACAGATATCGGTTTTATCGTTTAAAAAGAAGTGGTGTATGCTTGAAATGTCAGATGGTTTTCCAATCCATCGCCCAACATCACGATTGGTACCGATCCAGCGTAAATTTTTCGCCAAGGTATCTCTTCCTAACCTCGGGGTCGGATGCAAGCATCTCCGCTGTACCTTGTTTCAGGATCTTCCCTTCATACAGTAGATAGGCCCTGTCTGTGATGGCCAGCGTTTCGTGTACATTGTGGTCTGTGATCAGCACTCCAATACCGCGATCCTTCAGCCCGGCCACAATAGACTGAATATCTTCAACAGCAATCGGATCCACGCCGGCGAACGGTTCATCGAGCAGGAAAAAACCAGGCCGTGTCGCGAGTGCCCTGGCAATCTCTGTTCTTCTGCGCTCGCCTCCGGACAAGGTGTAGCCCTTCGATCGTCGGACAGTCTCAAGTCGGAATTCCGCGATTAACTCGTCGACACGGTTGATTCGATCCGCCCGAGACATCTTCTGGTACTCCAGTACTGCGTGCAGATTATCCTCGACCGAGAGATTCGCAAAGATCGAAGCCTCCTGAGCAAGATACCCCACACCGCGACGGGCCCGACGATACATGGGAATACGTGTAATATCTTCGTCATTCAAATGAATAGTACCGGCTTCGGGTCTGATCATTCCGACGATCATATAAAACGTCGTTGTCTTGCCGGCGCCGTTAGGTCCTAACAAACCGACCACCTCACCCTGCTGCACCTCGAGCGAGACGTCATCTACGACGGTCCGACGTTTATACTTTTTCGTCAGGTTGTGTGCAGATAATTTTTGCATCAAGGTGTTACCGAAAGTCTTTCAAACATGTAGGCCGGCCACTCTTCCTTTAGTTGACCGTCGGTTGGCCTGCGCGTCGGTTGCCAAAGGAATCCAGTCAGTGAAAGTCCGGGTGGAATGTCATCGGCTTGATAATAGGTGCCTTCCACCCCACTAATAATACTAATCCGCACTGGATCCTCATCTTCAACGTAAAATACGATTCTATCGGCAGAAGCCCTCACGGCACCCTGCAGCTGATCTCCCTCGCTCACGAAGTGAATTGCTTCGGCGTTAGGGCCGATAGTGAAGACACTGGAATTGTCGTCGACAAACGATCCGGACAACGTTTGCCCGTTGACCTGCTGGATCTCACCCGATACAGAATCCGGACGAGCTAGAAATACCGTACCCACCGCGTAGACGGAATCGATCTCTCCATCAAGAACGAAGACTTGAATCGTGTCTCCCACGAGTTGACTGTCATCGATCCAAACCACGGGGGTACCCGTCAACACAATCACGTCAGGTCTACCCGGTCTGCTCCGTATCGTCATTGAATCTGATCTCGCAGCGACATCAAGTGACCAGATCATCACATTCCCGCCTCCCGTGAGTACATCGAGGCTGTCAGTCCTTCTGGCGGACAAGCTGTTTGCATTCACGAGTAGACTATCGGTGTATGCTCCTGTCGAATCCGCGGCAAGCCGAAGTGCTGTCGCCCTACCCGTAACACTATTCGTATTGGTATTCCGATTGCTTGTGGCGACGGGGCCTCCAATCCAGATGATGTCTGCCAGTGACGTCGAGTCAGAGCTGTCCTCGACAATATTGATAAGAACGTTACCTGAGGCCTGCGCTATTTTCTCATCCCGAAAATACACCAGCGAATCAGCACCGATGGTGGTTGTCGAGTCTTTGAAGACGACGTTATCTGTAAAGTGGGCTCGCTTATCATCCGAAAAGTATTCACCTCGACCGCCGGTGAGCGTGCTGATACTGTCGACAAGCGTTACGCCCTCATCAAAGCGTGAGTGTTTAGCATCTACATCATAAACGGCAGAGATGGAAGTGACTCGAACTTCAGCATCCTTCAACACGACATTGCCTTT
>CBDUKH010000155.1:0-6508 GCA_965367755.1 uncultured Rhodothermales bacterium | reverse complement strand
TTCGCTGATTCGCGCAACCGATAATCATTTAATGAGTGAAACCTTAACTTAAATTGAAAATGAACCGTTCAAAATATATCTCGAAATCTATGAGACGGATCTGTATTCCCGCGCTCCTGATAATTGGCTTGCTAGCCCCGACGGCTAGTGCCCAGGTAGGAGGCGCAGGTGTCGTCTTCCTGAAGATTGAACCCGATAGTCGGGCAGCAGGTATGGGCAACTCGGGTGTTGCGCTCGCAGACAACGCCAGCGCTATTTTCTGGAACCCTGCAGGGCTTGCTTTCCAGACCGGCTCTGAAGCTGGCATTACACACTCGAACTGGCTGCCTGAATTTAACGCTGGCCTCTTCTACGAGTACCTTGTCGGTAAGCACCACGTCCCGGGATGGGGAACGTTTGGTGCCCATGTCACCTACTTGAACCTTGGTGATCATGAAGGCCGTGACGAACAGAACATTCCTACTGGAACGTTCCGTGCTTATGACCTTGCTCTCGGTGGTTCGTACGGTGCCAAGATTACGAAGCGCTTTGCTCTCGGCACGAGCCTTCGATTGATCTATTCGAACCTGGCGCCAGGTCAGACAGTCTCGGCACAGGAAACGAAAGCAGGTGTTTCAACCGCTGTTGATCTTGCTGGCTTGTACCGGACTCCGAAGTTCAGCCTTGGCAGTGTGCCGACGACGTTCTCGTTCGGCTTCAACCTCGCCAATATGGGCCCGAAAATCCAGTACTCTGATAGCGATCAGGCAGATCCTATCCCGACGAATCTTCGGTTTGGCACTGCTTTCGCCTTCGACTTCGACGAATACAACGCTCTCAACTTCACACTCGACTTCAATAAGGATCTTATCGATGTCGACTCGACGGGAGCAGCTCCATTTTATGAAGCGATCTTTTCCGCTTGGAGAGGAATCGACATAAATCTCAATCCAAGTGATCCGACCGATATCGAACGCGTTGGCGTCGCCCGACAGATTACTGTTGGAGGAGGACTTGAGTACTGGTACGATCAGTTGCTTGCGCTTCGTGGCGGATACTTCTACGAGGATCCATACAATGGTAACCGACAGTTTCTGACGTTGGGAGCCGGCATCCGCTATAACATCATTGGAGTCGACTTCTCGTATATTTACGGGATCACAGACGACTCACCGCTGGATAACACTATGCGCTTCTCGCTCTTACTCGAGTTCGCTGGTTAATTCCAACTGTATTTCTACTCGAAAGCCGCAGCAAATGCGTTGGTGGAGAAAAGTTCGAACGGTTCAGATCTCCATGCGCGGAAAAGGTATTTGCTGCGGCTTCTTGTTTTTGTGTGTTTTCGTAGCGCCTTGCCATGCGCAGGAAGTTCGCCTTAGCCCCAGGCCGGCCCTCAACGCTCCAGACCACGCTGTCACACCGGCAGCTGGCGCCTATGATCTGATTGTTGTACGGGCGCAGTTTCAACCCGACACGTCGCGCTTTACTACGGGTGATGGATCGTTCGATGGGATTCTATTCGATGACGGACTAGAACCTTCAATAGACCCGCTTCCTCACGATGCCGCTTACTTTCGGGCCCATCTCGATTTTCTGGAAGATTACATAGCGACTGTTTCTGATCAAAAGACGACCGTAACGTCACACCTGCTGCCCGAAATCGTAACGCTGTCTGAATCTATGGATGCGTACTCGCCGATCGGTGAGAATTCTGAAAGCGACGAGGAGGTGGCAAAGTTGGCTAACATGATTTCCGAAGTGTGGCAACTTGCCGATGCGGCATCGACCTTCGATACATCTGCACTCGACCCGGAAAGGACGGCGTTTCTCATATTTCACGCGGGCGTTGGTAGAGATATCGAACTCATCGGTACGACACTGAATAAGACGCCTTTTGATATACCCTCGCTATTCTTCGGTCAGGAGGCGCTGACAAAGTTGACACCCGGCGGGCTACCGACGTTCAAAGGTCTCACTGTCAACTCCACCATTGTGCTACCCCGAACGGAATCGCGGGTCGGCGAAGACTTTATTAACGACACGCTCTTCCTCGCTGAGTTTTCTATTAACGGACTGCTGGCGGCCAGCTTCCTAAACTACCTGGGCGTGCCAGACCTTTTCGATACTGCCGAGGGCTCAAGCGTGATAGGTCCTTTCGGGCTAATGGATCCGCTCGGCATCTTTGCATTCAATGGACTCTTTCCGCCAGAACCATCGGCATGGACAAAATCTTTTCTTGGTTGGGCTGACACCGTTCCTGTCAATCAGGACTCAGTCATTTCGCTGTCGGCCGCCGCACTACCTGGAAGCTCAGAAGTTGCACGCATCGACATATCGGAGAGCGAATACTTTCTTGTCGAAAATCGAAACCGCGATCCGGAAGGTGATGGTTTGCGCATGCAGATCCTTAAGGGAGGGCAGGTTGTCGAGCAGGTTGTCCAGTTTGACGATGAAAATTTCAACGCCAGAACAATTCAAGGTTTTGCGGGGGGCGTCGTCGTTTCCGTCGACAACTACGACTGGGCACTTCCGGGTGGAGCAGACTCCGACGGGAATAACTATCCTGGCGGAATTCTTGTCTGGCATATTGACGATCGCGTTATCTCGGAGAATATCGCAGAGAACACTATCAATGCCAACCGTTCGAGATTGGGTGTAGATTTAGAAGAGGCTGACGGAGCACAGGACCTTGGCTTTCCTCAGTCGAATCCGTTCGCCCAGTCGTTTGACCTCGGGACCCCGTTCGACTACTTCTACGAAGGGAATCCAGTTTCGGTCATAACGGCTTCTGGTAATCAGGTAGCCCTCTATGAGAATCGATTCGGGATTGGGACGTATCCGAATAGCAACAACAATCTTGGCGGGCCGTCCTTCGTTGATCTGTCGGATTTCTCTGAACCCGGCGTGACGATGTCATTTGTGTTTCGTCGCGTTGGGGATGGTGTATTGGCTGTCCGCGAGGGCTTCAATCCCGAAGAAATCTCCCCTCAAATCGAGGCCGGCGGCTGGCTGTCTCTCGCTGGAATAAATGACGAGTGGTTGCTGATCCAGGAGCCAAATGGTAGTGGCGTTGTACTGATGGATAGTCAGACCGGGGAGATCGTTTACGAATATGATAACGCCTTATCTGTTGTTTCGCGAGATGGGAGCGTGATAGTCGTAAACACAACCACCGACGAACAGCTTGGCATTGTTACCATTGACGCCGGCGGTGAGTCAAGTTACACTGTCGACCTACCTGCAGCCGCTGCATCAAGCACATTGATTGATCCGATCGTAGCGTCAGGTAGCAACCGGTTTGCAGTTCGGTTTGCGAGCGGCAGCACCAACGATGTTCTCTTGTTCACGACGACATCCGCGGAGATCAGGGAAGACGGCTTTCCTACCGGGAACGTTCTCGGGGTGGCGAGGGATGCCAACGAATTCGTTTACATCGGAGCAGAGGGCATCGATAGTATTAGCGATCTTTATAATCGCTCGGTGTCATTTGTTGAAGCATCAGGCACACCATTCGTAACCATTGACAATACCGGGCTCGTGGCAGCAGTTATCGATGCCGATAATAAACGGGTCAGGGTGTCGCTCGCTGATGGTCAGGAGATTGAGATCGATATCGGAAGCAGGTTGTCGCTGGGTACCGACGAAGGAGTTTCTCTGTATCCACTTTTTGCTGATCTTGACGCGGATGGTCAGGCAGAAATTGTGTTGACCGCAGGAGACTATCTCGTGGCGTTCTCAAAATCAGGAGCCATCTTTGATGGATTCCCTGTCAACATGGGTGAGTCCGCAAGTGTACGGCCACTGGTTATCTCCGGCACAAATGGTACCGCATCGATTGTGGTGGCCGGTGATGACGGATATCTCCGACAGTATTCAATGACTTCGTCCGGGACGCACTGGAGAATGGACAATGGTTATCCGCTGTCAATCGGAAGTCGTATTGTGTCAACGCCGTACATATCGGAGGACGCATTGTTTGCGGTTTCTTCGTCCGGGTCAGTCCACGCCTTTGACCGATCTGAAAGCGTAGAGATTTTCTCCGGGCAACATTGGATGGCCGTTGAAAATGCCAACGCAACAATTACAGTTGCAGACGCGCCTCTTGTAGACAGCGAGAGGTTGCTCGATTTGTCGGAGACATATAACTGGCCGAACCCGATACGTGATGGCCGAACAAGCATTCGGGTTGCCGTGAGTCGATCATCAAATGTACTGGTTACAATCATCGACCGAGCCGGCAACCAGATCGACCAAATTGAAATCGGTCAGGTTCTGCCAGGTATTCCCACGGAAGTCGATTGGCAAACCGATGCTTCTAGCGGGATCTACTATGCGCGTGTTCAGGCGAGACCCGATTCCGGCGAAAGTGACTATCACATCATAAAACTAGCCGTTGTCCGATGATGGTAAGATGCAGTCGCATACTATTTATGGCAGCCGGGTTGACCGCTTTGCTGACAACGGCTTCAATCGGACAAACGCCGATTGCTTTCTACGATTACGTTCGTGGGGATCTAGACTGGCGGACCATTGAGACTGAACATTTCGATGTTCATTACCACACCGACGATGAGAGTAGCGTTCCATGGACTGCGACGGAAGTCGCGAGGCAGGCTGAAAACATATATGGACCTATCACGGACCTCTACGGTCATATCCCGTCCGGAAAGACGGCCATTGTGATCCGTGATTTTGAGGACTACTCGAATGGAGCCGCCTACTTCTTCGACAACATGATAGTCATCTGGGCTCCTGCGCTTAACTCACCGTTGCGAGGTCAACACGAGTGGATCAAAAATGTCGTGACGCACGAGTTTACGCATATTGTCCAGGTGCAATCGACTATGAAATCGAGTCGACAACGACCTTTCGTATACTTCCAGCTTCTCGATTATGAGGATGTCCGGCGTCCAGACGTATTGTATGGTTATCCCAATGTGATAGTAACGTATCCGATTCCCTCAATTAGTAACCCTGCCTGGTTTGCTGAGGGAACAGCACAGTATCAGCGAGATGGGTTCGGGTATGACACCTGGGATACTCATCGGGATATGTTGCTTCGCATGCGTGTTCTTTCTGGAGAAATATTGTCACTCGCAGATATGGGTGGGTTTTACTCCCACTCCAGTCTCGAACGCGAAACGGTGTACAACCAGGGCTATGCATTTACGCTTTACCTCGCAAATCGATTTGGTGAACAGATTCTTGCTGATATCTCGCACGAATTGTCCCGGTGGAAAAACTATAGCGTCGACCGCGCAATGAAGGCAGCAACGGGAGTTTCGGCAGAGACGATTTACGATGACTGGGTTGCACGGCTTGTGCAACACTATGAGTCGATTAGCACCGCAGTAGGGGATACGTCGCAGTATGATGTCATAAGTGAGAATGGATTTTTTAATTTCCACCCACACATTTCGCCTGATGGCAATCGCATCGCATTCCTCTCGAACGGATCCTCAAGTGAGGGGTCAACGCACCTATTTGTGCAGGACTATGGGAGTGACAGCACTCGCGTATCGTCGCTCGATGTAAGGATTGAGACTGGTTCAACATACATGTACACCTGCTCCTTCGGTCATCGACTAGTACCGGCGGTCACTGGCGACTTCGGCTGGAGTGGCGATAGCAAGCACATTGTCTACGCGAAGCGCCGGGAAACGCCAGAAGGTTATCTCTACTCCGATCTTTACATGTTGAATGTGGAGACGGAAAAATCTGAAAGGCTGACCTTCGATCAACGTGCCTCGGAACCCTCATTGAATAGCGACGGTGAACTCATCGTTTTCGTCACACAATCGGATGGCACTACCAACCTTTCTTTGCTGCAGACATCCGACAACAGCATTGAGTCGCTCACCGACTTTCCAGCCGGGACGCAGACCTCCGAGCCGGTATTTCTGCCGGGCACGCAGTGGGTATACTTCACGAAAGCCGACGACAACGGATCCGGTATCTATCGAATACATGTCGACACTGGGACCGTTGAAGTGGTCGTCGACGATGGTGCGGCAGATGAGCGATCAGCTTCTATCTCGGCGGACGGCAAGCTGCTGTTTTCGTCAGATCACACGGGAATATTTAATATCTACGAACTCGATCTCGACACCGGGGCGCGGAGACAATTAACCAATGTGCTCGGCGGTGCGTTCATGCCGTCGGCTAGTGGAGAAAAGTTCGCTTATGCCCATTATGGTCTTACGGGCTATAACATAGCGACAGGCTCTCTCGACGAAGACATTGGAAATACAGCAGCGGTTCAGGTCCCAGCGATCCTCTCCAAAACCGTTCAGCCCCTCGAGGTGGATGATTCGCCGTCGATAGACGATCTCGAAAATAATCGATACCGATCCGATTTTACGTCGTTCAGTTTTTACCCGGTGATCAGGCTCGACCAGTACGTTTCCAGAGATCGTACGCGCGTAGGAGAGCAGGCTGTCCGGCGCGGACGCCTCGAGACTCTCGGTCGCAATACCAAGGTCGGAATGTATGTTAACTCCCGCGAAATTCTCGACGAGCTTTCGTTTCT
>CBDUKH010000154.1:0-6729 GCA_965367755.1 uncultured Rhodothermales bacterium | reverse complement strand
TCCGAATTCTTCAAGCCTCTTTTGAGTTCTCGGATGTGCTGGAAAAATAACCTGATACCCTGAAGTTGTAATATTTTCTAGCGTCCGAACAATTTCAGTCAGGCCTTCGATATTGTCGACGTTTCCTGGCCGATGCATAGTTACGAGGACGAAGGGTTCGTTCTCGGAAATAAGGATCGAATTTACATCAAACGATCTAGCCTTTTCCCGAGCTTCGACGAGGGAGTCTATCATTAGATTGCCGACGAAATGAACTATGCCATCATCGACACCCTCAGCTTTGAGATTGTCGAGTCCTGATTGCTCGGTCACGAACAGGTGATCGGAAATACTGTCTGTTACCAGTCGGTTAATTTCTTCCGGCATAGTTCGATCGCCGCTTCGGAGCCCCGCTTCCACGTGAGCTACAGGAATGTGCAGTTTCGCCGCAACAAGACTGCATGCAACGGTAGAATTGACGTCACCGACGACTATTACCAGGTCAGGCTGAGTTCTCAGGACTACCTCTTCGAAAGCAACCATTACTTTCGCTGTTTGCTCTGCGTGGGATCCGCTTCCGATGCCGAGGTACTCGTCGGGTTCTGGCATTCCCAGTTGACGAAAGAAGATGTCACTCATCTTTTCGTCGTAGTGTTGACCGGTGTGGACGATCAGGGATTCGAATTCCTCGCGTCGTTCGAGTGCTCTGTGCAGCGGCGCGACTTTCATAAAGTTCGGTCGAGCACCTACCACCGATAGGATTCGTTTTTTCATTACGCTGCGATCTCGTTTAGGTGGTGTTCTGGAAGAGGTACTTGCTTGCCTGGTGTGACAAGCGATTCGACGAATTCGCACATAACTTGCGCCTGAGATTGCCTGCTGAAATTTTGGCTCACATAGTCACGTCCACGTCTACCCATTTCTGTTCGGTCGAGATGACCGGCAAACAATTCTCCAATAGCGTCAGCTAGTGCTGCTGCATCTTGCGGTGGATAGTACAACCCCGCTTTGGCTGCATCCATGATCGTTCTTGATTCTCCGTCGACATTCAACAGAACAGGCTTTGCTGCGGCCATGCTATCGAACAGCTTCGAAGGAATAAACTTCTCGTAGATCTTGTTGTCGCCGAGAGAAACCAGAAGTGCATCGCAGGCAGACATGTACCTGGCAGCAGTGGCGAGGTCAACTCTCGACCGGAAATCGATATTCTTTACGCCCTGCTCGGCAGCCATTTCTTGAAGAGTCTGTTTTCTAGCACCTTCCCCGACAAACAGAAACATAACTCCCGTTTCCGCCAGAAGCCGTGCTGCTTCGACAACGTGCTCCAATCCCTGCGCTAATCCCATGTTGCCGATGAAGCCCACATATTTCGCTTCGGACATCCCGAACTCAGTCCTCAAATCTTTTTGTTCTTCCTGAATGTCGAAGATTTCCGGGACCGTGCCATTAGTTACCCGAACAACACGTTTCGATTCGCCGGCAGTTTTTCTAATGTCATCGCAGAAGCTGTCCGTTACGGCTGTAATGCCGTCGGCATGCCTATAAATAAATTTTTCGAGTCGCTTTGCAATCGATGCAGCACGTGGGTTAGTCAACTCTCCCATTGCGACCGCTACATCAGGCCACAGGTCGCGCACATCGAAAACGTACTTTGCCCGTTTGAGTTTACTGGCAACATACCCGCTTATTCCTACGAACAGTGGTGGCGAGGATGTGATCACGACATCGAACTTACCTTTGACTCGAACTGAAGCCAGAATGGACGTAAAAACAAATGAGAGATAAAAACGGATACGCGTGATGAAACTCTTACTCTTGTCTTCCCAAATCGCGCATTGAGTGACATTGACCCCGTTGATGGTCTCGTGCTTAAACAATCCGCCTCGATATTCCGGCCAAACGATTCCTGTCGGATAGTTGGGTTTCTCCGTAATGACATGCACGTCGTGCCCGCGAGCAAGAAAACCCTCAGCGAGCGATGCCATTCGATTTTGTGGTCCGCCTGTTTCAGGAGGATAATACTGGGCTATAAAGAGGACGCGCATCAGGATGCTCTTCGTTTGAATTCGTTTCGATACCAGTCAACCGTTTTTTGCAACGCATCTTCATTAGATACGGGCGGCTTGAATCCCAATTGCGTTATCGCTGCGGGCTCGTACACCGTTGACGTATTGAATTTCCGAATGCGAGCCGAAGTAATTGGAAAATCAATTTTCAGGAGGCTTGCAAAGACGTCGGAAACGTACGCGACAGAACTTGCGAACCACAACGGCAGTTTTATTCGTGGTCCATCTTTTCCCAAGTTGGAATATATACGAGTGACCAACTCACTCATGGTGACAACGGGTGAGTCAACATATATAAATGGTGATACGCCTGGCTGCTGCCGCTCCATCAAGAACAGAGTCGCGGAAAGTAGATTCTCCAGATACGATGTTGTCTTCTGCGCACGACCATCTCCGACCATCACGAAACGATTATTATCGATGGAATCTATCAGTCGATGTATGTTGGTATCGACGGGATTTTCAGGCCCATATACAGCTGAAGGTCGGATCATCGTCACATTCAAGGACGGATCTTTGGTGCTGACCTCGCTGAAGTATTTTTCAGCCTCGGCTTTTGATGCGCCATACGCAATGACAGGACCATACGGAGCAGTTTCATCAACCGGGGTTTCACTGGGTCCTATAACGGCGACCGTACTATAAAAGAGCCAGTTCTTAATTCCGTGTTCGAGTCCTTCATCTACGAGTCGTTTCGTCGCGTCCAGGTTGTCACGAAAAAACACCTCATCAGAAATCCCCCAGTCTGCTTTAGCCGCGGCAAGGTGCATCACGAGATCAACATCGTCGAATGCAGCAGCCAGCGAGTCTGCATCCAGGATATCTCTATGGATGAAAACGTCCGGAGGATTAGCACGAATTGGGTCGCGATCCAACCCGATAACAAAATGTCCTTTTTGCTTGAGTTCGCCGACCAGGCGTGTTCCGATAAATCCCGAGGATCCAGTGACTAATATTCGCATTCAGTGAAGTGGTTCGGATACGGTCTGCTGTTGCAGGTCTAGCCAGTGTTGAAAGTCAATGAGTAGATCGATGAACTATTCAACTCGACATCGATCTCTACGACTTTAGTTGCAAGGCGCATACCAAACTCCGGACAGTACCAGGAATCGCTTAATTGGTGTGGTGAATTGACTTCCAGCCGGACCGATTCATTACCGCGTCGGAGTTCGTAGCCGTTGTCGAGGGGGCGGACCTCGACATCCGGATGTAAATGTATCCTGCTTATACCCTTATGGTTCCTTTTCCCCGTTAATGTGTCGGTTATTACCAGCTTGGATTCGTCGGTTTCAAAATCGATCGTCCGTAAATGTCGCAGGTCGTCGCCGATCAAGTGAGAATAGCCGTCGAAAACGCCTTCAAAACGGCACCGATTATTGTTGGAAATAAAGGATATAGCTTCGGGATCATACCTTCTTGCAACCCTGAAAGACGACCAGAACTCAGCTTGATTGACGCCATCAACTTCAAGGGTGTTGTGGGCTGCAGTACTGCGCACATAATCTCGCATACGTCCCTCTTCATACTCATAGACACCGGAATCGACGATAAATTGCGATCCCTTGTACGAGAGCTCATAGCTGAAAATGTCGCCATGTGCGTGGGCTGGCAAATGATTGGGCCCGATTGGACCTCCGTCGATACATAGAAAAATATCGTCACTTCTATGGACGAAATATCCTGAATCAGGAAAAGTTGTCCTTCGAACAGGTTCATAGCCGATCAGGCTTAGACCGGTGAAAACGAGCTCCTTAGTAGATCGTGCTATCTCTTGCGTAGCGTCATTGAAGAGAGCAATATTGCCGTCGGGGTGCGTTACAGACGCCAGGAAATCAAGCATCTTCTTCGCAACAGATATCCACGTTTCAGGAAATGGATGGCCATCTTTTTTCAGGAGATGGATAACATCCAGAAGACCTTCAAGTACGATCGCATGATACATCGGACTCCGTTCGTAATGGCCTCCGTCGTCAAGGACCTGGTTGGGTAGTTCTCCTTTATAAATACGAACCGCACGTTTGAGCCAACTGTTGGCACGAGGACTGTCTTTGAAGAATGATGCAGCGAACACGAGTGACCTGGCATTTTCTAAAAGATGGTTCCCCCCGAGGTGTGTTTCCGTGAGATTGTATAAGTACTCACATTGACGAAAAAGACTCTCCAGTATTTCTTCATCGAAACAGCCGCGTCGAATCCAGTTGATAATTCGAAGCGATGTTGGATACGGATGCCATCCGGGTTCCAGGCCAATTGGATTCTTGGTGATCCAATCGTGGATGAGTACTCGCGACTGGTCATCGCCGAGGTCATGGACGTAGTTAAAGTAGGGGAGATTAAAACGCCAGAGATAGGATTCGTCGTCGGGATTCCAGTTGACGGGGGGGCTGAGATCGACAGGCTGGTTCAGAATGCTAGCTTCGGATTCGAACGGCCCGATGAGGCCAGGGGAGCTTTCGCTATTTACGCGTACGGATAAAACCTCTTCAGTTGGAGCAGCAACTGATGAACGAATAGCGAAGGATTTCTTCCATGGACTAATAAGTCGTCCTATAAGTTGGCTTACCTGCAGATGACGAAGCGTCCTGACATATTTTATAACCTGAAGCGCATTTGATTTCATTGATTACCGCACATTCATACCGAACGTTACTCAACTTCGAGCGCAATCCCTTCACGGATACTTTTAACCGCCAAGAAAGACGCTTTAGTAGCATTTACAATGTTGCTCCATTCAATAGGATTGATTCCGGTTTCGGTAATTGCATGGACAAATTCCTCAACCTCCGATTTATGTCCTTTGTCTTGTTGTTTAAAAGACGTTGTGTTTCTCTTTCCGTTGGAACTGAGTTCGACACGCTTGAAATCGTCAATCACGCCCACTCTTCCGCCTCCAAACACTTCAATACGTTCTTTCGGAAAGCCCTTGTCTCCAGACGAAGTGTAGAGGACGTGAGAGACACTTCCATTTGCATGTCTCAGAATAATCTGACACTGGTCGTCGGTGATTACGTCCGGGTTCGGGATGCTAACTGTTTCTGCATAAACCTTTATTACTTCTGAGTCGCAAATAAATGTTGCAAGGTCAATCGCGTGACAGGCTTCTCCAATAATTCTGCCACCCCCAATTTCCTCGATTTGAGTCCAATGGTCGGCGGGTATTTCTCCAGCATTGAACCGGATTGTAACGGTCAGTGGCGATTCAACTCTAGAAAAGTGAGCACGAACAAGTTTAGCAGCTGGAGAAAAACGCCGATTGAAACCTACCATAACAATAGGAGGATCTCCTTTGTAATTAGCGAGCTCCTCTTCGATCGATCGTAATTCAGCGGTGTTCAAACAAAGTGGTTTTTCGACGAAAACATGCTTCCCGTTTTGTATCGATTTCAAAACGTGACGTCCATGTAAGTCGTGACGAGTTAGAACGAACGTCGCCTGAATAGAATCGTCTTCAAATATTACGTCTTCGTCCGTCGTCGCGGTATCGAAGTCGTATTTTGAGCCTAATTGACCAGCGGAAACTCCCTTTGCAGAACAAATCACCCCTGGTGTCACCTTGCCCGAAGAAAATAGAGCCGGTAGCAGCGTCATGCGCGCAAAGTTGCCCGCGCCGAGAATTCCTATTTTGGGCCGGCCAGAAACGGGGCTTGACTTGAATCGCACCGTCGATGATGTGTCGGATGCAACCTTTTCCCAACCCGGATATCTTAATACAATTGCCAAATACCGTTCTGCTCCATTTTTAATCATTTCGTATGCACTACCTGCGGCTGCGATATCGTATCGATGTGTGATCAAATTTTCGACTTCGATCCGCCCATCGCCAATCATATCAACCACTGTTTGGATGTTCCGTTGTTCGGTCCATCGGACGTAAGCAGCTGGATAATCGTGTCCGTAGTCTTCATAGAGCGGGTCATACCGACCAGGGCCGTACGAGCATGACACAAGAAACTCGGCTTCTTTGAAGTAAAATGGTCGGCGATCCAATTCGAGTCCGACAACGCCGACCAGAACGATTCGTCCCTTCTGACGTACGGCTGAAGACGCTAAATCGATTGGGCCATTTGATGCGGTCGACGCTGTAATCAAAACAACATCACTGCCCAATCCATTTGTCAAACCTTCTACGTCCGTAGCAGACAGATCGGGCGCTGCTCGATCCGCACCCATTTTGATGGCGAGCTCGCATTTCGACGCATCGGGGTCCGTGCCAATAACATTGCATCCCATTGCCTTAAGTATTGAGACTGCCATCTGGCCGACAAGCCCGAGTCCGATAACTAGAACGTTATCCCCTAGAGTACATTTGCTCAGGCGTATTCCATGCAAGGCTATCGAGCCGATTACTGCAAACGCAGCCTTCTCGAGAGGTACGGAGTCTGGGACATGCGCGCACAAATGTTTGGGAACACTAACAACTTCTGCATGTGGCCCGTTTGATGCAACATAGTCACCGGGCTTATAGTCTTGAACGCCGTCTCCACACGCGAGTACTACACCTGCCGAACTATATCCCATTGTCATCGGCTCATCAAGTTTCTCTCGGACTTGTTTGACCGTATTGACAAGTCCTTCGTTCTTGACTTTCTCGAGGACCCGTTTTACGTGGTCCGGTCGTTCCCGTGCCTTTCCTAAAAGAGACTTGCTCGCCAAGTTCATTATCGATTTCTCTGTCCCTGCAGAA
>CBDUKH010000153.1:0-6928 GCA_965367755.1 uncultured Rhodothermales bacterium | reverse complement strand
CTGCAATAATCAACCTAAACATACCGCGTCCGCAATACGTGTACGTGATGCAGTTCATGCCCCAAAATGATGTACGGGAATGATCGTGTGGTGAAAGAACCCCCGCTCGCCGTACCCGACCGTCCAATTTCTTCGTCGGTGAGATGCTCAAACAACGTTACAGTTGATGACCGAAGGTGCTCGAATTCTTTAGCTAATGACTCTATCGATCTCGCTGAGAAATTGGTCGCGGCAACGTAGTCGTCCTGTTCGAATCCGGGCATGGGAGTCTTGTCATTACGCGCAATGCGGAGGCCACGATATGCAAAGATCCGTTCGCAATCGATCATATGACCGATCACTTCGCATATGGTCCATTTCCCATTCGCATACGCGTGACTACCAAGTTCTGGCGGCAGGGACTTGAGGAAACTTACAGTCTCACTTATTTGAGATCTTAGCAGGTTGATAATGTCGCCTGGCGGTACCTCATCGATATACGTGAAGTAATACTTTGGACATTCTTTGGGTTCAGGTCGGCGATACGGCATAACACAACTTCATTGGACATCATCGTGGTGGACGACGCATATTACGTCCAAAAACGGAAGTCGTTGCAGACAATTAAACACGACTCCCGAATGTCCCGAGCAACGATTGGCTTCAGTGCAGTGAATCAGGGTCTGGCCGGGCCGCCTGAAGATGGTCCGTTCTTCCTCTCAAACAGCGCCAGCAGCGGTGAAATTGACACCTACTCGGGACGTCGGAAGTTGTATTTCGAGCTGAAATGAGGAAAGAGATCGACTAAGGTCTAGACGAACAATATGTGACTCCGCTCGCCATCCGCGAGAGCAAACATGTCGCCGACTGTGATGATGTCCTCAAGGTCATCGACGAAATCTTCTCTCTTGAGTTTGAACATCTCGACGGCAAGCTGGCAACCATATAGTTTGCCACCTCCGGCGACAATCAACTCAAGCATTTCTGAAACCGGAGGGATGTCGAGCTTGTCCATCTCTTTCTTCATCATTGTCGAAGCCAGTGCCTCGAAGCCCGGCAATCCGGCTACCATTGTGGGCAAATGTCTCATCAACGAAGGATTTCCGACGGTCGGAGTGTGCAAGTGATCGAGCTTGTCCTTTGTGATGGCATCGAGGCCGAAGAACGTAAAGAAGACGTGTGTTTCAATACCGTCCATCACGGCACCGTTGGCCATGATCAAAGCTGCGTACACGTCCTGCAGTGTTCCTTTGGAGCAAATGACGAGAACCTTATTAATTTTAGAGTCCTCTTTGGGAACGACCGTCTTGCTAAGTTTACTTGTGGCTTCCATTTTGATCACCTGTGTACATCGAATCTAATTTGTTAGTCGGGCTCCTGCTAAACACAGCTGGCGGGCTTGGGAATTCCCGCAATTCGACTGGCTTTTTTCAACGGCCCACCGGGAAACAGATCGTAGAATTCTTTCACAGACAGGATCCCGGATTTTCCGATCCGTCGGATAGAGAGTTTTGTACCCGCTGCCGATTCTTTGCGGAGATAATTCAAGACGTCAAAATGCTTATCGGTCAACGTAATGCCTTCTTCTTCCGCAATCTGCCTGGCAATGTCCACCGTCCATTGTTCAGGATTAGTCATATAGCCTTGCTCGTCCAGCGAGATTCCTGTGCCAGTTAGTGTAAGTTCCATGGTTCTATCTGTTATAGTTTATATGAGGGTCGCGATTACCTAAACAAGGTGCGGTTCTTCTTCTTGTCTGGCAGGGGTCGACTTCAGTTCATTATTTCTTTCGGATTGAGGGCCGAGGTGCTTTCCCTTCATCGACATCGTAGAGGATACAGGAAGCTTCCTCCCGGGAAGCAGCAGATTCCAGTAGGCCCATTCGAACGCCAGTTTGCCCAGATGATTGAGGCGTGATTCCTTCAGCAGGCTCATTGGTCCTACCACCGGGAGTGGATACTTGCCCGGTAGTGGTTCGGTGTCATAATTGAAATCAATAAGCGCCGCCTTGCCGAAGCCAGTCTCGATGAAGCAGTTGGCGTGACCGTCGAATGATGCTTCCAGTTCTTCGCCGGACACGTACCGCATGATGTTTTCATACACGGTGTCGGCCATGAAGTGGGCCACCGAGCCCGCCTTGGATGTCGGAACATTTGTCGCGTCGCCCAGAACAAAAATGTTCTCAAAATCTGCCGACTGAAGTGTATGCTTGTGTGTCGGAATAAAATTCAAGTCGTCGGCATCACTCATGTCACTTTCGGCAACAAAGTCTGCCCCCATGTTGACGGGGATCTCGACGAGAAGGTCAAATTCTACTTCACGACCATCGTAGGAGATAATCTTCTTTGCATCCTCGTCGACGCGTTCGAGATAAAAATCCGGAATGACGGTGATGCCTTTGTGCTTTAACAACGAACCAAAAATCTTCGATGCACGAGGTTTCGTAAATGCCGAGTCCATGGGCGTGACGTAGAGTATCTCAACCTTGTCGCGCATTCCTTTCTTTACGAAGTATGCATCGGCCAGCATTGCAAACTCTAGCGGTGCGACCGGGCATTTGAAGATGGACTCTGCAATGTTGATGACCAATCGACCACCCTCCCAGCTTTCGAGCTTATCGGCAAGGTTACAGGCTCCTTCGTAGGAATAGAAATCAAAGATATCCTTATACCAGAGGTTGCCGTGTAGTCCGGGTGTTTCTTCGGGTCTGGGGGTTGCTCCCGTACTGATGACAAGGAGATCGTACGGGATGCTCGACCCGTCGGTGAACGTGACTTCATTGGCTTCACCGTCAACTCTGGCTACCTCCTTCCATATCACATTGGCAGATCTCGGGATAAAATCCATCTTATCCCGCACAACCTGTTCTTTCGAATAGATTCCGAAGGGTATAAATAGAAACCCGGGTTGGTAGTAGTGTTTCGGATCCCTGTCGACAATGGTCAGGTCCCATTCGTTCGGATCGAGGGACGTATGCAGTTTGTTGAGGATCATTGTTCCGGCAGTTCCCGCGCCGAGGATAACTAGATTTTTCATCTGATTTCTCCACAAATGAGCAGTAATTGTCGGCCCACACATGACTTCATCTGGTCGGTGCGATCCGGTCAAGTTCTGTAACTATTCTACGGGAGATCAAGGACGCCGGTCGTCGCGATCTGCCTATTGATGCCGGCGGAGAAACGATAGAATGGAGGTAGGGCAAAACACTACACAGGTGATTACTCTGTATGCGTGTTGGAACGCAGGCGAGCAAACCCGGGAATGTTAGCATACCCGCCAGTGATCTGGAATCGCCCTACGGACTGACCGTGCGCGCCAGTTCGAGTTCATGGCTGGACCGTGCGGCATCATCCTTGGCCACGTCAATCCGACCACTCATTAAAACCGCAACCGGATGCAGCGCTTCGATATTCTCGCAAACGATCTTAAGAGTCGCGGTAATCGGGACGGCGAGAATCATTCCCCAGATCCCCCACAGCCATCCCCAGAAAATGAGTGAAACCAAAATGACCAGGGCACTCAGATTCAGACTGAACGCCATAACTTTTGGTTCGACAAAATTTCCCATGGTGACCTGTACGCCGCCCAACAACACAAGCACAAGTATCGGTATCGTGAAGGCTTCGAACTGCAATAGCGACAGAAAGAACGGCAGGATCGTCGCTACAATAGATCCCACATTCGGGATAAAGTTTAGCAGGAATGCGAGGAAGCCCCACATCAGGGCAAAGTCTACACCAAGCAACCAGAGTACAATGGAAGTGAAGAATCCCGTGCCCATGCTGATGAGAGTTTTCGTCAGCAGGTACTGTTGAACCTGACCGTCAATATTGGCAACAATACGAGCAATGTTGGCGGCCTGCTTGTCCGGAAAGGCACGATACAGACGCCTCGTCAAGTCTCCACTCTCTGCAAGCATGAACAGCATGAATAGCAGAATCAGGAAAACGTAGCTGACGATGTTGAGGATTGAGCCGAGGCCTTTTCCGATGGCTGCGGTCATCGAACCAAAACTGGGAATGAAGTCTCGCCAGTCTAATTTTTCGTCGATCAGGTGCAGGTCGAGGAGCGGCTCCTGCACATCTTCAAAATATTGGGAGGCACGGCTCCGGAGTATCTCTTCGTATTTGGGGACTTCCTGCACAAATGATTCGACGCTGGCTACCAGTATCAGGGACATCAGAAAGACAATCAGACTAAATGACAGCAGGACGAGAAACAGGGAAAAGATGGTTGGCACGCGGCGCTGCCTGAGCCATGTGACGATTGGCGAAAAGACGTTTGACAGGAGGATAGCTATGACGAACGGCAGCAGAACTACGCGTAGCTCACGGAGAATAACACCGAAGACGAAAACGGCAATTATTCCTAGAAGAAAGAGTGTGAGTTTTGAGTTTTGCATAGATCGCTTCGAACAGACCGGCGGAGGATCATGTTTACTATACTTTATTATCGCAGTTTCAACAACTTTGATAACTTTCGTCTAAGGAAGACTTTGAGCATGAAACGTATGACGCGAGGGACTTTGATTCTTGTCATGACCTCGGCACTGCGCTGGACGATAACATTCTTGAATTCCTTCCTCAGCTGCCTGTCAGCGTCCTGTATGCCAACATGTGGAAAGTCGGTCCATTCCTCGGGAATAGAGTACGACTCAACCGGTTGATTATCGTCGCCAGTTTCCGGGTCGTACTTTTCAGCCAGAATTGTCGGCAAGATCGAAGCTGTCTCTATTCTGCCAACCCGAAAGTCGTGTTCACGCCAGTTTTTGTCGAAGAAGCCGCCGAATGAATTCAACTGATCGCCGGCAGTCTTGTCCTTATCCGCCCCGATGATGGACAGATTGAGACGTGACTTGCGCTCAAGGTCTGCTACACTGTTAAGGATATACGTGAAATACAAAAACATTGCCGAACGCGGCGAGTCGGCAACTGGCTTCGTCAGGTCGGGGTATATGTCGATGTATCGTTTGCGGAGGCGTTCGATTTCCGGAGTGAGTTCGTTGGGGTCGGATGCCTTGCCGCGCATCTGTTGCCGTCGATCCAGAATATCGGCCGCGACGGATTCGAGTTTGTCAGCGATGGCCGGAGTAGCTTCTATCTCGTCGATCGAAAATATGGAAGCCATTTCTTCCAACAATTGATCGCGCCAGGAAATTTCTACATTTACCATGGTGGTTCGTAGCCAGTCACGGGCGGTGCTTTCACCGCGGACCATATAGGCCATTCGACCAACCAGTTTTTCCAGGGGATCATCCGCTCGTACTTCCGGTGCATGCCTCGACTGGTTGATGTTAGGGTCGACGAGAATGAAGAGACGATCGGGATCTATGGTGCCGCCATCGACTTGGGCAGATAGATACACGGCCTCACGCAGCGGCTCGTTATTGAACATGCCACCATCGAGGAAAGAGAGACGTTTACCCTCGGAACCGAAGTATCCTGATTCTGCCTGAACGGATCCTGGATAGTCGGTGGCGAGTCGCGAAACTTCTTGTGGGCTGAAGACGATGGGGAAGTTGCCGGACGCCAGGGCTGCCTCGACGATAGTGTTCCAGTACTTCTTGTCAGCCAGGTTTGTTGAGGACAGCTCGAAGCGACCGACATCTGAGAAAAATGTTGAGGCAAACGAGGCACCGTCGTTTCGGCCAAGGTTTGGCACGGCATAGTCTATCCCATGCATGTTGCTCAGTGTAAAACTGAGCGCGAGTGTCTCAGGAGCGAACGAGGCGACATCCGTTGCCGGTTGGTCGAGTTCATCGAGCAGATATCGCTTCGCAATATCCCATATTCTGTCCTTGGACAGCAGGGCATTAGTCGGGATGTTGGCAAGAAGGCCAAGGATGTCAATGTCGTTTACCCATGCATCGTGGAGGTGTGACCTGCGATTGTTCAGATCGGTCATCATGATACGAGCCACGAGAGCGCCCGTCATGCTACCTGCGGAAGCACCGGTGATTACATCGACGACCATACGAGGCTCGCCCTGACGGGCTCGCCGCTCATTGATTGCCTGTAGCGCGTGCAGGATCTCAGTTAACACACCGGCCTGGTAAGCCCCCAGAGAAACGCCGCCGGCAAGAATCAGGGCTATTTTATTCGTTTTTGTCACTGTGAGGACGAATTAACGATGGTTCAATAGCACGCGACGGGAAATGCTCTGGTGGTACCTCTTACATTTCAGTATCGGCTAGCGCACGTTCAATCAATAGATTGCTACCATCGTTCGGAGCAGGCTGCACACCCAGGATCAATGAAAGCATATTATAGAGGTGGATGCTTTCAGTGGCCTCGAACCGCGCGTTCTTTTTGAATGCAGGACCGCTGGCGACGAAAACTCCGTGCATTGATTGATCCATATTATCGTATCCGTGAGTTGCCCCAAGGTGACGATAGGCGCGGTATCCATCGCGAATCGTTATTGTCCACCCGGGCTCTGCCACTGCGATGATTGGTTGGATTCGGTTGCTGCCCGTGAAATGAAAGCGCTCCGGCAAATCACCGTCCACTCCGCCGTGGTAAACGGATAATTTCGGATGCTTGTCTTTCAGTCCTGAGTACAAGGCGTCGACATCGTCCGTCCGCAATGCAGCGATAGGACTCCAGTCAATTATTTCTACGTCGGTCATATCCACGTAGTCGTCCAGGAAGATCACGCGGCTCGTATCTATCGGGGCCATGCCATGGTCCGAGACTATGACAATGTTGGGATTAGTTACTCCGAATTTTGCGAGTCCCTTCATCAGTCTACCCAATGCCAGGTCGACTTCCGCTACGGTTGCAGCGACTTCATCCGATTCGGGTCCATGGCGGTGGCCAGCAGAGTCAACAATGTCAAAATACAATGTCGCAAACTGAGGCCGCCGATCGGAGGGAAGTGACATCCATTCGAGAAGCTGGTCGACTCGCTGAGCAGAGGTCAGGCTCTGATCGAACGGTTTGAAATAGTC
>CBDUKH010000152.1:0-7060 GCA_965367755.1 uncultured Rhodothermales bacterium | reverse complement strand
AGTTGTTGCGGCCCTTCGGGCCTCGGCAGTTGGCGCAAACCTCGCAACTCGTTGACCATGACTTATGACTAATGACGTATGACGTATGACTTCCCATCCCTCATACCTCACCCTCACATCCCCCCTTCGAGCCGCGCTAACTCTACAAAAAGTACCTCGAGCGCGGCATAATATTCATCGACGCCCATCTCCGCCTTGGCAGACTTCAAGCTTGCTATCGATCGCTCTAACTCTGTGCGTCGATTAGCCTGCTCGGGTGAAAGATTACCGCCACCTCCAGATGCAAACGCCCTGTCGCGGGACCCTACATACGTAACGGCTGCCAACGCTCCTTCGCCATTCGTCTCCAGCTCATCGAATTGAAATCCGCGCGCATCGCCGGTGTCATCAAGGAGGGCGTGCTCGGATGCAAGCAATCCATTAACCTCGTAATCGCGTGCAGTATTTTCTGCTGCATACCTGAACAATTCAGCCACAGAAACACTGCCATTCCTATCCAGATCAGCGTCTCCATTTGCAAGACCCTCAGAGACAAATTTTGGAAAGACCGTCTCATTCTTTTCCGTGCCGGACTTGGTCGACGTGATGACCACTCGACCTGCTCCCGATATGGCGCTGAGAAATGGCCCACTGGCAGACGCCGTATTTACAAAGACAATGTTATCCGTCGGAAGGCTATTCACGAGACTCGCGTAGTCTGTATCCGTCAAATCTCTTCGGGGTATGTTCAGGACGCTGCGAGTACCGTCATAACTGCCATGACCGAATAAAAATATAAATACCCGATCGTCCGCCGACAGTGTGTTTTTCAGCTGCCCAAATACCTCTCTGATATTCTCCGCATTCGCCAACCACCCGACATAATCTTTACCGACGATCGGTGCTTCACCCAGAACAAAAACATCCTCAACGTTAAAGCCATAATTGTCGACAAGTCCCTTTCGAGTGTTGTACAAATACTGCTCAAATTTTTCGGAGTATTCAGGACTCCCTCCAAGTCCACCAATAAGCACGGCCACATTGCGCCCGCCATCCTGTGCCCTCCCTTCCAGGGCAACACAGCCAAACACAACAGCAACAATAGTCGCAAGATATTTCAAAAATCGACTCATCCCTATTTCAGACCCTTTCGACGTCGATAGAACCACTCGTATGAAAGGAGTCCCGCAATCAACAGAAAAAGTAGCGGCATGTCCCAAAGAGAATCTCTCGTGTAAACAGTCGTTGTCGTTTTGCGACTTCGTAGCCGATCCGGGATCACATCTGCGTCGGAAACCGAATAGTACTCACCATTGCTGGCAGCAGCGAGACTCTGCAAGAACGACTTCTTCAATACAGTATCGCTAAACTCTTTCCTCGATCTCCTGACCAGGTATTTCTCGGAGTCCCTACCAATGACACCATCGAGACCGGTCACTTCCACGGTAAGCTCGTAGACACCCTCATCAGTAGGATTGAGTGTAACTCCATACGTGCCACTCGATGCAAGTTCTTCGTCGAACATCACCGGTGACTCCGTTCCGAACGGGTCACGAACCACACCAGTTACCGTAGCATTCTCATATGGCCTGAACGAATCGTCAAATGCACTCACCGTTATGTCGATGTCGGCCTCCGGCTCCGGGTGATCATCACCTATCGAAATGTTCACTGCATCGGGTGCCGAAGCAGCTAACGATCTGACTAGCTGTCTCCAGAACCGCTCGTGACGCTGATCGTCGGAATCCAACAGCATCTGCCAGCGCCACGTACTTGAAGTGGCCAATGCAAAACTCCTGCCTCGACCGAACCGCTGCGATACAAGCAGTGGTTCCTCACCGCCGAAAGAATCCGCGGGCTTCGTCGCGAGAACTTGCGCTCCCGGCTTGACCGTCCCTAAAAAATTAATACTCGTTAGTCCTGGCATTCCAGACCAACGTGCAGCGTTGGTGCGACTATCTGACGTAAATTTCAAGATCGGATTCTCTGCACCGACCGCCGTCGGTACAAACTTGAATCCCTGGTCAATAGGAGTTACATCGTTCCGGCTGAAATTGAATGGTATAGTAGCCCGACGAGACAAGTCGATATTTACAGGCAGCAACTCGGCTACAGGGGTATTCCAATAGCCTCCCTCCGCAAAGGAGTTCTTCCCCCCTAACATCAGAAAGCCGCCACCCCGGACACGAACAAATTTTTCGAGCATCGTCATCTGCTCCAGCGAAAAACTGGACGCCTCAATATCCCCCAGGACGACCGCTTTGTATCGAAATAGATCTGACTCCGTCGACGGAAAACCACCTGCAAGTTCTTGTTCGTTTCTCACTCCCTGACGGTAGTACTTGCCCGTTCCTGTTCTGCTGACAGAAATGAAGTCGACAACCTGGTCATCCTCCAGCGCGCGCTTGATAAACTTGAAGTCTTGCCTCAACGCTCCTTCGAAGTACAATACCCGCGTGGTGTCGGTGTGGGTATCAATGAGTAGCTCAATCTCATTGTTTGCGAGATTAATTTCGCCTTCCGCAGGGGCTACCATCAGCCGGTATTCTGCTGCACCCGGCTGGGCCGGTTCGAAGAAAAAACTCAGCTGGTCGATACGACCATTACCTTTCAGTGTCCTGCGTTCCGAAAATACTTCTGTCGGACCACGATAAACGCTGAACGTCACCGGACCTGATTCATCGTTCCAACTCCTGACCTTAACATCAATTTCCGCCCCGGTGTTTTCTTCTACTGCCTTGGAGACCCTGACATCAAGGAGCTCCCTTTCATTTTGAAGAGTTTCAGAACCTACCCCCACAATATGGAGGGGTACATCGGACACACCCAGCTCTTCAGCCACGTTAAGAGGAACGCCTGTACTATTGTCTCCACCGTCGGTCACCAATACGATCCCGGACAATGGGACCCCGCGAAAATCTGACATCACTCGCTCTAACGCCGTCGACAAACTGGTACCGGTCCCTTTAGGAGAAATGTTACTGACGCTATCAACACGAGTAGCCGTTTTGTCGAACAGATAGTACCGAACTTGAAAATGTTCTTCGAGATCACCGGCGATGCCCGCTCCGTCAGCAAAGACAACGTTTCCAGCATCGTTAATCCTCGTCACTCCACCACGCCCGTCTGGAATCGTCATGCTTTCGGATGCGTCGATTAACACAGCAACAAAATTCTCGTCGGGAACGACATCCGGTAGAATCAACACCGGCTCAAGAAGCGGAATAAACAGAAGGACTACTACAGCAGCGCGCAAAGCAAACGACACAGCCTTATGGCGATTGCTGGAGTAAGCTTTCGTCGTAAAGTACACGCCACCGACAATTGCAGCCACGAGCAGAAATGCCAGGGCAAACAATACCAGGTGTTGTTGCTCGATGCCGATGGCACCTACACGGAACTGGTCGAGGCTATATTTCAGAAAGTGTTCTATTCGTCTGTTCTAGTTGTTCTCTTTTGACAATGACTCGTAGTATTTGTCTACCAGCTCCTGATATTTCGCAGGTACATCCGAGCGACGTGCACCATGTAATTTTCGCTCCATGGCAATCTCGTCCAGTTCCTGAACAATCACGTCCTCGATCTGAGACAGTGGGGCATATGCACGATCGTTGAAATACTCTTTTGCTGCATCCCCTTCAAGTCTGGTCCCGGTTCCCCGGGCATCATTGAGGAACGCCTGCAGCCGATCGAGCTGCCTACGCGCACCCGGATTCCCGTTCATTCCTTCCTGGAGACGATTAAGGGTTTGCTGGGCACGCTCAATCTGATTCTGCAATCGAGCTTCCGCAGCGCGGGCAGCACGATCACTTTGCTGATCTCCCTGCCCTGGCGAGCCGTCGCCTTCCTGATCACCCGGTGCACCGTTCTCACCCGGCTGCTGCGCTTGTCGCCGTTCGTCAGACATGCGCTGGATTTCTTCGAGTTGATCACGCAGGTCTCTAGCATCCGACAACGATCGCGAAGCTTGCTCTTCGCCAGATGGCGTCATGCTAAAATCAAGTGCCCGACGTTGAGTTTCTATGTCTTCAATCGTCCGCATAATAGGCTCTTCCTTTCGATCAGCATAATCAAGCCAGCCCTGCCGCAATGCTTCTCGCGAATCAGTCATGTTGTCTTTCAAACCATCTCGCCGTATCTGCTGCAGGATATTTCGAAGCGCCGTAGATAGTTCGGGTTCGTCATCACGGACATCTTCGGCAACACGCCCAGCTCGGTCAACCAGTTCGTCAAGATTCTCAATCATACGCTGACGCTTCGTTTGCAAATCATCAAGCGTACCCTGGACATCATTCAGTCTACCTGTTCGCGCTGCTTCCAGTGCGGTATCTATATCGTCGGATAGCCGCCGCTCCTGCTCTCTAAACTCATCAAACTTATTTGCGAGATTCTGAACACTTCCCCGTGATCCCTGTGCAGACTCCGCTTCCAACCCCTGCTGCAAATCCTCTAATTCATTTAATGCCCGCCGCTGATACTTCATCGCTTCGTCGATATCGCCTTCGCGAAGTGCTCGCTCTGCTTTCGCCATATTGTCTGCAATACGTTGAGCGCTTTCCTCCCGACGACGTGAGGATGCGTCATTCTGCATCTGTTGAAGAGACTGTGTCAGCTGCTGAGTTTGTTGCTTGAGATCGTCTTGGTCGCGTTTGAGTTGCTCCACAAACCTCTTTTGGTCCTCGCCCTCTACACCGTTCTCGCGACTGCGTTGCTCAAGTTCTTCCTGCTTTCGGGCAAGTTCCTGGACTTTCTTGAGAGCATCATCAACCGCCTGCTCGCTGGACCCTGAAGGTGACTGCTGCTGTTGCGTCTCATATTTATCTTTGGATATATCAAGCTCGAGATCCATGAGTTCGCTGATCCTATCCTGCACACTACCACCCGGACCCGGCTGACCACCACGATTCACGGCGACTTGCTGCTCTTTGTTCATTGCATCGGCCCGCAGTAAACTATTTAGTGCCCGTCGCTCCGGTGTTATAGCTTCTTTTAAGTCTCCTTGCTCCAAAACCGCCAGAGCAGCGTCCATTTCTTCGATGGCAGTACGCAGATATTCTACAACCTGCATCTGTTCGGCGCTGTTACGCAATTCGAGGGAGAACGCTGTCGAACTTATCCGCTGCTCAATGTTGAACTTGAGGTTAGCCTGCGCCTGGATAAGCGCACGGAGAGACGACTCGGCCTCTGCATCTTCCAGATTATTCCACTCTCGATGGAGCTTCCACGTCGCTGTGATTATTTGTTGCTGACTCAACACAACTCCACCCGAACGTCCAGGCATGCCGCCGCCATTGTTATTCGCCTGCTGATAATCTTTGTCGAATGGCACAACCTCTATAAAGTACATGTCCGTCGCCACTGGGCTTGACCGATCAAGATGATCGCGAACCTCTGCGTAGTAAGAAATTACATCACCGGGAACGAGGGTATAGTCTTCCAGGAAGAACATGTGCTCGCCCGCGACTTCCTTTCTATTGCGCCCGATTTCCGAAGCTATAGTAATCGATTCTTCTTCGGATGCATTGACCGAGAAGCGAAGATCTAAATCTCGCAAGCCAATGTCGTCTGTCGCCTCCAACGACACCAGAATCTCTTCAATAGAATTCGCGCGAAGGTCCCGATTCGGTTCAGTAAATCTGACGATGGGTTCAAGGTCCTCTACTACTTCAATCCTGTACTCCGCAGGAAATCTGTTTTCTTTTCCATCGTCATCGGTAAGTCGCACATGGTACCAGTCGTCATCCCGAATGGTGAGATTTCCCTCGAAGATGTTTGAGATTCCCGACGACATGGATATCGCAGAACCCGCACCCAGAACCAGCTCGGCATTTTTTACCGATCCCGTTGTCGCTACGCTCACCTGCACTGTGGTACCATAGAGAGCCCGAATGTCTCCGGTCCCTTCTTCGGTCACCGACGCGAGGCCCGTGTACGAAGGATATCGATATGTCAGAGTTATTTCTTCGACGGCAGGAAACTCGTACAGAGACAACGTGAAAAGCTCGGTGCGTTCGGCGCCATACTCGATAAAGTATTCTACTGGCTCCTGAATATTCTGCAGTTCGAACAGATAAACAGCTTCCGTTGAAGAGCCACGTTCCATAACGTCGCGCTGCCATTCCCCATCTCCCTCACGAGACACAAGAAATACTTCGGCATCATCGACGTCACGAAACCGTATTATGATCTCCTGCGAGGCGCCTTTCTCCACCTCAGCGCTCCCTGGAATAATGGATATTGCCGGCTCCGGACGCAATGACGCAAGTTCGATTTTCCCGCCGGAAAAGTCGATACGATCTTTGACGGTATATCCGAATAGCAGAAACGTTACGAACAGAGCTCCGGCAGCATACATCATCCATTGCTCTCGGCGGCGGTCGACGACTGTGGCAGGACTCACTATGCGCGAACGGGACAGCGCGTCTTCCATTAATTTTCGAACGAGAAGGTTTGCTGCCAGTGGCTCGCCTCCCGAATCAACTTCAACGGCACTATTGAATGCATCTTCCAACCCGGGCAATTTCTCCTCTACGAAGAGTGCAAGTTGTTCATCGGTTGGCTGATGCTTGAGCGGCCGATAGACATATCGATAGAGAACCAGACCCGTCATCACAACGACAATACCAGCACCGGCGAGTGCCTGTCCTCCACCTATATTAATGATTGCTATCGCTAACAGCAGCAAAAAGGACAGGAGCAGAAACACCATGATTGAAAACAGTCCGCCTCGAACGATCGTCCGGCGTTTCCAGCGCTTTCTAATATCATCAACCAGCGACGCAATGTCGGCTGACCTGGCGTTAACTCCGCGGGTTGCTCGATGTCGTTTCATAGTCGTTTCCGTTTGTCTGCCGTCATGACGATGTCTGGGGCTGTCGTCCCCGGCGTACTTGACCGTGCATGAGAAAGCACCGTCTCAATCACGAGTAAAATGATGGCCAGCGCAAGAAAGAAGTGCCACAGTTCTTGATTGTCCGCATCATCGATCTGCACCGCTCCGGCCCGCTGCGTGGCTTGCTGTTCAACGAATGGGCTGACGACAGCGGCATATGCCTCATCCACATTCCTCGCAGCCAAATCC
>CBDUKH010000151.1:0-7063 GCA_965367755.1 uncultured Rhodothermales bacterium | reverse complement strand
TAGGGTTTGGCAAAGCTCGGCCTTCGGCCTCGCTTTATAGGTTATTGGTTAGTGGTTTAGTGGTTTGTGGGTTGGTAAACCGTAGAGAATTCAGGGCCTCCGTTTTGTCATCCGAAACAGTTCAGATACTATATTGTCTACTGACCGTACAACTCTACCCGAACTCTCAATAGAATCAACGATCTATGTCCGATGCCCCTCCTATCCCTATGGTTGACTTGAAGGCGCAGTATCGTCTGCTCAAATCAACAATCGATCAGGAAATAAGTAAGGTTCTTGAGAGCGCCCACTACATTCGCGGTCCCATCGTCGGTGAGTTCGAGTGCAAACTGGCTGCAGAACTGGACATCCCGTTCGTCCTGGGAGTCGCCAATGGGACGGACGCCTTGCAAGTTGCCATGATGGCATTGGGAATAGGGCCGGGCGACGAAGTCATAACCCCGGCGTTCACTTTTATCGCCACAGCTGAAGCAGCACATCTCCTGGGTGCTGTCCCTGTCTTCGCCGATGTAACTCCGGATACGTTCAACATCGATCCGGCCAAACTCGAAGCACTTATCACGCCCCGGACCAGGGCGATCGTCCCAGTCCATCTTTTTGGCCAACCGGCCGATATGACACCGATCCTTGAAATCGCGAAGCGGCACGAGCTTTTCGTGATAGAAGACACCGCGCAAGCGATTGGATCCCACTATAAAAATACGACGGCTGGCACTATGTCGACTGTCGGCACCATCTCTTTCTTCCCGTCCAAGAACCTTGGTGCTTATGGCGATGCCGGCGCTGTTATGACGCGCGACAAAGATCTTTACGAAAAGATGCGCATGATCGCATCACATGGCTCCCGTCGGAAATACTACAACGAAATCGTGGGTGTCAATAGTCGGCTCGATTCGATTCAGGCTGCTATCCTCAAAGCGAAGCTACCACATTTGTCGACATTTAATCAGCAGCGAATAGAGGCGGCTGACCGATACGATAAAATGCTTGAAAGTGTCGAAGGAGTGCATTGTCCGGTTCGTCAGGAGTCGTCCTCGCATGTGTTCCACCAGTATACACTGAAGATTGATGGTGGAGCTGGTGTGCGTGACGCTGTGGCGGCGCATCTGAAAGATCGGGGAATCGCAACAGCGGTATACTATCCGAAAGGACTGCATCAACTCCCGGTTTACTCACAGTACGCACCGGATGAAGGCAGTCTCAACATCACTGAACAACTCGCCAATGAGGTTCTCTCCATTCCGATCTTTCCGGAAATCACAGAAGACCAGCAGGAGCGTGTCTACAACGCGATCGTGGAAGCGCTGACAGTCTCGGTTTAGACCTACCATTGATACCTTGAGGAAAATGAACGTTCGAGTTGCAGTCATTGGTGCCGGTTACTGGGGCAAGAATCTGGTGCGGAATTTTTCTGCGATGGAAAATGTAAAGGTCGCATACGTGTGCGATCGGGACGCGGCCGTCAGGACACGACTGCAAGCTGACTATGCGACTCCAGCGTTCGTCGAAAACCCCTCCGATGTTTTTCAGGATAAGACCGTCGATGCTATCGTTGTCGCTACTGAAACACCCTCGCACTACGAAATAGCGCGACACGCTTTGAATGCGGGCAAGCACGTCTACATCGAAAAACCGATGGCGCAAACATCGGCTGAAGCTGAAGAACTGGTTCTGCTCGCTGACAAGAAAAACGTCAAACTCCTGACGGGGCATCTACTTATGTATCACCCTGCATTTGAGTACGTTAAAAATCTGATCGACGACGGGGCGCTTGGGAAAATATACTACCTCTACAGCACGAGGGTAAATCTGGGAATTATCAGGACCGAGGAGAATGCGTTCGAGTCCCTGGCACCCCATGATTTGTCGATCGCGCTTTGGTACCTGGGAGGAACTCCGACTGCCGTTTCTGCTACAGGTGCCTCGTATCTCCAAAAAGGAATCTATGATGTAGTTTTTGCAACGGTCTATTTTGATGATGGTCGTATTGCGCACCTGCATACAAGCTGGCTAGATCCGCATAAGACACGAAGTGTTACCGTCGTTGGTGCCAAGAAGATGGCCGTCATCGACGATGTTGCTAACACCGAAAAAGTCCGGCTGTACGACAAGGGGGTAAATATCATTCCCGGCGAAAAACGTCACGCCGAATATACCCAGGCGATGAATATCCGATCCGGCGACATCCAGATTCCACATATCCCATCCGGTGAACCCCTGGCTCGAGAATGTCGTCACTTCATTGACTGTATTGCGAACGATAGCGCTCCACTGTCGGACGGGAGAAACGGCCTTGCCGTGGTGAGAATTCTGGAAGCGGGCGTGGAGTCGCTGAAAAGGAATGGCGAGGTGGTTGAGCTGCGATAGAGTTGGGGATTGGTTATTGGTTATTGGTGATTGTTAATGAGTCATAGTTTGGTGGTTAATTGTCGGGCTCAGTTTTCGCTCCGCTCTTTTTAATCTGGGCGCTTCCACCATGTCGTTCCCGCGAAGGCGGGAATCCATCACCGGCGCTGCTATTCGCGGGAATGACAGGACGCATCACGGATCACTAATCACGCATCACATATCACATTTCACGCGTGATCTCGTCGGCCGGTCCCTCAGTTCCTCGCCGTCTCCATGGGAATACCCCAGCGTAGTCCGACGAGGGGCGCAAACAGGTTACTGCTACCAAACTCGTCGTCATTAATCCTCCGCGTCCAGAATCCCCCTTCGAAGACCAGAGCTGGAAGTACTTCGTACCCTACCGTAGCATCGACGTTTACTTCCGTCTGACGGATTCCCTGCAGGATTGAGATATTCTCGTCGCCGATCCTCGTTGTGTTCGAGATCAACGGGTTGGAACCATAATTTATGTCGCCGTCATTCCTCCCTCGCACTGTTCGTGAGGCTGCCATCTTCAGTACGATCGACGGTGTAATTCTGTAGTCAATAAAACCGGATACGTCGACAGCGTTCGGCCCTGCCGGGTGACCCAGGAAATCCTGATAGTGTACGTAGGCATTAAGTGGCTCGTTGTGCCCGTACAGATAAGGCCTCAGACGTGTGTACTCGATGCCTACGAGGAGTCCACTCACCGGCACGGCAGATAAACCAATCTGCCCGGCCCATTTGTTGGCCCACCACTTCTCTCCTATCCTGGAGACACGTAGCTCGTCGAGCACCAAATCTGCATACACAAGCAATCCGTCAATGGGACGATACGCTACGACACCACCGAGCAACACATTATCCGGACTACCTCTATCTGCTTCGACAGCGCGATAAAATATGAGCGGGTTCATATAGGCGATGTCGAATCCTTTGCGGCCGTCGAGTGAATCGGAAGCAAAGATGACCGATTCATAAATCGAAAACTGTAGACGGTCGGTCGCGTTGACCTCGAGCCGGTGCATGGCCGCGTATTTCTTGGGGACGATACTGTCTCGATTGAATCGACGCTGCGTTGCGAGGCTGGCAAAAATGTTGACGTACTGAACTCTTCCAAACGTCGTACGGATTTGAAGTTGTTCAAGAGGTGGCCCGTAGTTAGAAAGCGACAGGCTATTGAAGCCATATCCCTGCCGAATGTTGTCTCGTCCGAATCGCACTTCGAAGAATGTACTTCTGAAACCGACGCTTCCCGTTGCAACCATATAATCGAGCACGCCATTGGCATTTACGGTCGCTTTACCCAGGCGCGTGGCGGTTTTCTTCGGGATGTCGGGCGTCAGGCGCGGGTCGCGGCGTTGATTTTCTTCGAGTCGAGTGTGGAAAAAGATATACTTACCAATCTCACCAGCCAGTTCCATTCCCCTGGTATTGCGCCAGTAAATGTCACTTTCGGGGTCGTCTTCAGACAACCCGGTAATCGGACCGCCTCGCAGATATGCAACAGGATTAACTGCGACGGTAAAACCATCTCCCGAATACGTAACAAAATCACGACCGTTGGCATACAGAGGATCCCATACGCCGCGCACCCTATCCACTCGTGGCGCGACCTCGCGGCCAATCATCACATCGTATTCGTAACGATCTGCTTCGTTCAGTCCGGCAACATCGATGCTATCCAGCAAGGTGATAACCTCCCCGCCGGAAAGCGGTAGCGTCGACATATGCGCGCCCGGGAGGTTTCCCTGAACGAACAGCCTCTGCAAGAATCTTTGATCCGAGTCGCCAATTCGTGAGATGCCAACCGACTGAGAATAACCGGACAGGTACACAAGCGAGCTGAAAAGCAGACAGAATATGAGACGACGCAGAATTTGCACGGGCCGTTAAGGTTAAGTTATTCTATCTCGCCGCTGCTGGCCAAAGCAACTGGTGGCCGACGGATGCCGGCCACCATTGCCATCAATTAGTTTACTTCGAGATGGGAAACGGGCTCTCGAACTACTAATTAGAATCGTCCTCCACCAAGTAACATCACTTTCTCGCGATCGTGCGGGATATCCTTAAGCGCGTTGCGAGTATCAATTACTTGCTTCGAATTCTTTGCGATCAGCGGATATGAGAACGCACTGTGCTCGGTAAGTATTACTGCTACGTCGTGCTCGCGAAGAACCTCTTCAGTAACATCGAGAGAAGTCATCTCCAGCGGACCGTTTTCGGTTTTGACTGTCATCTTGGGGACGTGCGGGTCAGCATACGAGATGCGGACAATGCCTTTCTCACGAAGTAGCTCCATCACCTTCAAAGAGACCGAGTGCCGGATATCATCGACGTCTTTCTTGAACGCAACACCAAGGAGCAGCACCTTTGCCTCGGAGAGGTTAACCGGCTGGTTAGCAATTGCCTTAATGACTGCATCTACGACTTTGTAAGGCATCTCTTCATTGATACGCGCAGCAAGCGTGATGAAGCTTGTCTCGAAATCGTAGCGACGTGCAAGCCAACTCAGGTAGTATGGATCGACCGGGATACAGTGTCCCCCGATACCGGGGCCGGGAGTAAACGGCATGTAACCGAATGGCTTCGTGGCTGCTGCCTCGACAACTTCCCAGATGGAAATACCACCCATCCGGTCGCACAGTCGTGCCAGTTCATTAACGAGAGCGATGTTAACAGAACGGAAGATATTCTCCAGCAGCTTCTCCATCTCCGCAACTTTTGGAGACGAGACCGGATGTACCAGATTCACGACACGCGTCATCGCGAGGCATGCCAGTTCGGTACATGCATTCGTAACACCGCCGACAACCACAGGAGTATTTGCCGTCGTAAACTTTTCGTTACCCGGATCAATTCTTTCGGGACTAAACGCGAGGAAGTAGTCTCTACCAAGCATCAATCCTTCTTTCTCGGCGTACTTTTTCAGGATGGGCTGAACGAGACCTTCTGTAGTATCCGGATATGTAGTGCTCTTCAGGATCACAAGCTGTCCCGGACGAAGGTGTTTTGCCAGTTCAGCTGAGGCGGCCTCGATATAGGTTGTATCCGGATCCTTGTTCGCACTGACCGGTGTCGGGACGCAGATAAAAAACACGTCGATGTCAGCGGATGCTTCGAAACCGTCCATGGCAGTAAACTTGCCAGCTTCGACTGCTGCTGCAAGGTCATCATCATCTACATCCTGGATGTAATTCTGACCGGCGTTGAGGCGCAGTACGCGCTCATGGTTCACATCAATACCGATGGTGTCAAATCCTTTTCCGGCGTATTCGACAGCAAGTGGGAGTCCTACATAACCGAGTCCAACGACTCCGATGCGGGCATCTCCAGTCATCAGCTTATCCCAGAGGTTCTTTGCAGTACCTGTGAGCTTGGTGGATTCGTTCGTAAACGTGTTATTGGCAGTATTGACCGACATGGTATTTTATCGATAGTTGTGGTGGGGGAATTAAGATGCCTGGGCGACACGTCGCTCGACAAACAGGGGTATCGCCTGAGAACCTTTCTCTGCGACGAAACTGATATTTAATGACCGGCACTTCAAACCGTGCTCGCGGCATCGTCGATAAATATCTTCGACACGCGATTCGGACATATGGAATGTGGAGATGATTACTTCTTCTGCGTGTAATTTGTCGCACATCTCTTCGAGGTCATGGCCGGTAGATAGAACCGGTAAGCCCTGGAAGATGCGCCCAACTTTTACGACGTTGTCATCTACGAATCCAACAGGATTCATCTCAAGGCCCTGGTTGTTTCGGATTTCCATGAGGGCGAGCATTCCTGCACTCCCCGCGCCATACAGGATGACCTTCCGGCCGTCTGTCCGTTGCGTGAGCATAAACTGAGGCAGTGCGCGGAATCCGAATCGCAGAGCGCACACGGCAATCGTTACAATCATCCAATCGATGACGGTAACTCCAAGGGCAATTCTACCGAAACCGAACGTGAGTCCAAGAACTACGAAAACCGACAGCGTAGCAAAGATAGTCGCGGAAAAAATGCGGACAAGTTCAGGCGCTCCGGCGTAACGCCACACGCTTCTATAGAGTCCAGACAGGTAGAACATCGGGAGCTTGACGGCGACCACGATCGGAAGCGCGCGCTGGATAAACATCTCGTGCTGCTCCGACATGCCGTGTTCGAACCGGAGGTAGAACGCGAGGATGTATGCAGCCACAACCAGAGCGAGGTCGGCAAACACTGCAAAGATGGCCTTCCATCCTGTTCCGAGAGTGCGGTTGATCAGCTCCATACCGCGACTCAGTAATCTCGATTCCTTTACGTCCTGCTTTGCCGAGTCGGCATATACGTTTGCATCTGCCAGAAATACCCCGAGAGAAACGAGGGCCACGACCATGAAAATGAGCAGCGAATAAAAGAGGTGAATATCAGATACATAGAAGACGAGGCCTATGCCACCAGCGATCATACTGATGACATACAGGAAAACAACCGCGCGGCGTTCCGAGAATCCCATGAAAACCAGACGATGCGATGTATGGTCTCTTCCACCTTGCGAGACAGAGCGGCCAGCGGCCGGACGCATCATGGTAACCAACGTCGTATCAAATATTGGAACGGCCAGTACGGCAGCAGAAACCAGATAGACCGCAAAACCTTGCGATGCGGGTATATCTTTCTGGATCATAATTGACAGCGACGCAATCATATATCCGAGGAAGAG
>CBDUKH010000150.1:0-7095 GCA_965367755.1 uncultured Rhodothermales bacterium | reverse complement strand
TTCCGATATGTTAAGTTGGCGGAAGATCGCCTGGCAGAACTTCAGAACTGATCGATCAGCGTCTAGTCGACGAACTGGCTACGGGGGAAGGATTGGCTCACGTCGTTGTTCGCGTTGGGGTCAACACGCCGAGCGCTGCGGGGTAGCAAAAACCATCTGCACGTTGCCGCGGAAATTTGTGGCGGACTACGTGTTGTGCGGTGGCGTGATATCTACCCTCTCAGCAATAGATTTGATGACCTGAGGCTTGTACGGTTTCAGTCCGGAAGCAAGAATAAGTTGACCACCAAACGCTTCTGGGGTTCCCGGCAAGTTGACCAGGTGAAACGTATCCACGCGTTCCCGGAGCGGCTCCCAGAATCTGCGAGACAGATCTGCCCGAGCTAACAGCCTGGCAATATGTGTTCGGAAAACCGGTTCTTGAGCATACGCGTCAAATAGTACGATGCGTCCGCCAGGCTTCAACAAGTTAAGGGATCGAGCGAGGGCATCTTGCCAGTTCTCCATTACCGTCAGACCCAGAGTGCAGACAACACAGTCGACATCTGAGCGTCCGCAGACCGATTGAAGATCACGTTCGTTGAATTCCACTATGTCTCTATGAAATAGCCGAACGTTCGTCCAGCCTCCACTGGCTGTTCGTTGGCGAGCCTTTCGGAGCATTCCTCCAGACACATCAACTCCCAAGATTAGGCCGCCTTGAATCGACCGCTGAATTAACGGAAAATTTTGACCCGTCCCGCACGCCACGTCAAGGACAACACTTCCGGGTTTTACCTCAAGTTCGGCAATTACAACTTCGCGGACAGTCCGGTAGTGTCGCTCAAGGCTTCGATCGTAGAATAGTGCAAATAGATCGTACCAGTATTTGATCAGCATGTCGGATCAGTGTTCGATGACACTTTGTCGAGATCGACAAACATATGAAGGACTTGACGATTATACGGCAAGATATGACTTAGTATCCTACAGTTCCGGCTCAACACTGGGACATAATATTTTACACGTCCGGCTTTCGACGATGAAAAAATTGGTTCTGTTTATCACCCGGATCGTGTCAAGGAATCGAGCTACACCGTCAAGCCGATACGTTCTTCGAAAGCACGAAAACGGGGATCTTGCTGGAACGGCTTGAATATCGGGCACCGAAATATGTACATAATCCCGAGGCACGCAATTCCAATTTTATGGTCGTACGTTTTGTTAAGGTATTCGAGTGCTTTTTCGTAGTCGCCAAGTCCGATATAGATAAGTGCGAAGTCAAAAAACAGAAGCTTGTCCGGCTGTTCGCGTTGTCTCTGTTGGAGGCGTTCTATACACTCTTCTGCCAACTTCTCATGTCCGAGAAATCCGTACACCATTCCGAGGGCCTGTTGTCCTCTGTTCGGATCACCAGTGAGGCGCTGATATTCGCGAATTGATTCAAGCGCCTTGTCAGCAAGGCCCATAGCCAGGTAGGTAAACCCTTTGCTCTCATGTGCAGTTCTAAAATTCTGATCCAGTTGCAGAACAGAGTCATAGATGTCTATTGCAGCCTCGAAATTTCCTGCGAACATCTGCAAATCACCAAGTAGGGTTGCTATCGACAACGATAGAGGGTCGAGCCTATGAGCGCGTTCCATCCGCCTGGTCGCCTCAGCGATATTTCCCGTAGCGGCAAGATAGAACGCATACATTTGATGGAGCTGACTCGTATCCAAACCAAGGTCAATTGCTCTTTGGAAAGATGCCTGGGCCCCGTCCCAATCCCACTGGTTCATAAACTTTATTATAGCCAGTGACAGGTATGACTCGCCGTCATTTGGATCGCGCTCGATCGCTGACAGTGCATATTCTTGAGCTTTTGCATACGCGATATTTGGGTCCAGGTGACCACAAGATCCGAGGAACGAATAACAACGTGAGAGTGCGCCGTATGGTGAAGAAAAATTCGGATCACTCCGGCGAGAGCTATCAAATAGATCTATCGCTGTCTTGATATCAACGGGGTTCCACTTATTCCACAGGTAGATCCCTTTCAGATATTGGTTATAGGCTTCGGGATTCCGCGTAGCCGGAGTCACAAGCCGTTTGTTTTTTTCACGTTGATCAAATAATGTCTTAAGCTGATAGGCAATTGCTTGGGCGATATCGTTTTGGACCTCGAAAATGTCGGCGACTTTTCGTTCATATACTTCTGACCAAAGCTGGTACCCGTCAGACGTGCTAGCCAGTTGGGTAGATATCTTTATGCTATCGCCATATTTTTGAACACTTCCTTCCAGAACAACGTTGACGCCAAGGGTTTTGCCAACCACACGTATATCTTCGTTGCGGCCTTTATACTGAAAGCACGAGTTTCTCGCAGAAACAGCGATACCATCCAGCTTGGATAACGCATGCAATATCTCTTCGGTAATACCGTCGCAGAAATATTCGTTGTTTTTGTGTTCGCTGCGATCTGCGAAGGGAATGACTGCAATGCTTTTTTCCGATGGTCGTTCGACTTTACCGTCAAGGTCCGCACGAGATGGAACTACCATTCCGGCATTCGCAATGGCGAACACTTCTACAGGTTGCGCGACATTCTTCAAGGTGAAATTCCCAAGCGAGACCATAGCGACGTTCTTCTGGTTTCGAACCTGATCGTAGATGTTGCTCGATACAAGTATGGCCCCAGACGTCGAAAGAGATTCAATCCTTGACGCGATGTTTACACCGTCTCCATAGATCCCCTTGTCATCATACACTACGTCGCCGAGTGAAATGCCGATTCTAAGTGGGACGATCGGTTCCGCTTGGAGCTCCCTTTGGACAGTCATTGCACACAACACAGCATCCAGAGCAGCATCGAAAAGAATAAGGGCGCCATCGCCGAAATACTGAAGAATTGTCCCCTGAAAGATTTTGGCAGAAGATTCGAGGACGTCCTGATGTTTTGAACGTTGCGCCCTGGCTTTAGCCTCGTCGGTCTGCATCAGTGCAGTATAGCCGACCATGTCGGTAAACATTACTGCGGCCAGTTTTCGGCTCTCTAAGACCGTATCCATAACTACCCGACTGTGACGTCGTCAAAACGATTCTTGACCAGGTATCGAAGAAGATCGGTACGTCCCCCAATGTATGCTGCCGTCTTCGCCCGGGCAAGAGCGTTTTGAAGGTGGTAGAGGTCTTTGTATTTGTCACTGAATCGCGGCCACTACCTTCTGGCGTCCAACCTATCGTACGGCTTATGATACCCGCTCATTTTGGAACGTTTCCGTGTTTTGCCTCACCTATGCATTTGACGATTTCCGGCTCCACCTCGTGGGATGGCAGCCTATGATCGTTTTCATGAAGAGGGTCGTCTGGCAGAACTTCAGGACTGATTGAACAGCGTCTGGCTACCGGGAAGGATGGGCCCTCGTGCTTCTTCGAGTTGATTCAACACGCCGACCTAACTGAAACGAGATTTATCCTGCTTGCCTTTGGCTCGATCTTCTGATGACAATGTCTGGTATTACTGTCTTTTCCAGTCGGTCGGTGTTTCCGTCACCTCGCATCAAACTTAGCAGTCGTCGAGTCGCTGCTTCTCCGATCTCACCCATATGCTGGTCGACCGTACTCAGACCCCAATAGTAGCTACTTTTCAGATTATCATAGCCAACGAGAGCGACGTCTTCGGGTATCCGTTTACCAGCATCAAGAATGGCACGCCAGGCGCCAAGCGCCTGAACATCGCTACACGCAAAGACGGCCGTAACCGGCTCGTCAAGGTCTAGCAGTTTTTGCATAGCTTCATAGCCGAACTCCTCGCTATAACCACGGTGCTTGCTTGTCATTCCACCGACTACACAGTCCAGGTTTACTTCCAGACCAGCTTCGGTCAATGCGTCTCGATAGCCTTTGAATCTGTCGTCTTTATCATGACTACGGTGGTTCGTACGAATTAAACCTACGCGAGTATGTCCGGTGTCAACCAGATGACGAACGGCAAGTTTGGCACCCGTTAAATCGTCCCAACGGAACGTGTCTAGTTGTGATGACTTCCCGCCAACTAAAACGACGGGAGACCCGAGTGTTGTGTGTTCCTTTTCAAGTGCGATATCCGGATCGACTCCTACCAGGAGAAGACCATCCGACGTGCCACGACGCAGGAAGTCCGTCAGTACTTTGCGACGATTCCGCGATCCAAGATCGCATAGTAGTAAATCTATTTCTTCATTTCTCAAGCATCTCCGCACGCCTTTGAGAAGCTCCGTGTGGAAGGGCGTTGTGAAGGAAGGAATAGCAACAGCCAGGTAGCGCGATGATTGCTGTGCCAAAGATCGAGCGAGTCGATCCGGTCGAAAATTGAGTTCTTTCATTGTGTCAAGAACTCGTGCTCTCGTTGCACTAGCCACTCGCGGTGAGTCGTTCAAAACACGCGAGACAGTTGAAATACCGACACCAGCGCGGCTCGCAACTTCGTATATGGTTGCTTTACTTTTCGGCACGTTATGATCCGATAATCGCATAAATGACTACTGAAGCAGAGTTGTTTACGCGGCACCGTGCTAACGGTTTTTGCTATCCCGCAGCGCTGCCATCGTAATATGCTGTAATAAATGCGACGAGTCCTTATCGACGTGATCCCTTAGCTGCTCAATCGCGCTGTTGTCACCTATGGCGTGCAACGCGGCAACCGACATCACGCGAGCACCAATGGCCTCATGCTCAAGATATATTCTCAAAAGAGGTTCGGTTGCATCTGTCAAATCGACATCATGACCGTGATGAGTTGCAAAGAAAATGATTTCGCCAATAGCTTTTGTAGGCACGTAGCGAGGAGGCCCGTCAATCGAAAGCGTAAGTTCACTGCCCAGTGCATTCCACCATGCGGCTGACCTCGGCGCATCTGAATCCAGCTTATACTGCTCAGCGAGAGGCAGATGACAGGTTAGATCCTGGCCGTTCGCCGGCGCGGCGAGGAGTGTAAAAAGTAAGCTCATAACGGAGGCGAATTCTAAGTTCCGCATTTGTACACCTTCAATTGAGTGCCAGAATAAACATCGCCGCCATTGCTGGCCGTGGACCACAAGAACGGATGGTCTGACCACAACCTGGGCGTTTCCGTCCTGTTAGTTCTCATCAGTAAAGATGTTGCTGGATTGGCAGATTGTGGAAGGGCTTCCGCAAAAATGAAAGGGCTTTCTTCAACATAACTTAATGTTGAAAAGATCGAAGAGCACGTTCGGATGGGCAGTTTGGCTTCGAGATCAGAAATTTCTGGCGGACTACGTGTCGTTCGCTAGCCTGATATCTTCCCTCTCAGCTGGAACTTCACCGGCATTGCCATGCGAACGGCAACGGGTCGTCCTCGCTGCATGCCGGGTCTGAACTTTTGTTTCATCACTGCTTCCACAGCTGCGTTATCCAGGACTCCGGCAACAGATTTGACTACCTGGGGCTCCTGTGGATTTCCTTCCGCATCGACTACAATCTGAACAACTACTGTTCCCTGGACCCCTGCTTTACGGGCAAGCTCAGGATATTTGGTATCGCTGCGAAGCTTTGCAGCTCCCCCAATCAGTTCAGGCATTTGCTCGACGACTATAAAAATTTCCGGCTCTTCCTCTAATTCCTCGTCGTCATCATCCGGAGGGGGAGGTGGCGGCGGAATATGGGTAACGACTTCGTCAATGTCCAGCGAGACATCCAAACCCAGGTCCTCATCTTCCATAATCTCATCGTTTGGTACTTCGACTGGCATCGGTGGTCGAGGCGGTGGAGGCGGTTTCGCCTCATGGACCGTTTGCGCAACCTCTTCAATCTGAACCAACTCCTGTTGTGAAAACGAAATCCCTGATTCGAGCTCGGCCCGAAAGGGAATATGAAAGAAACCTGTGACAGTCAGGAGGGCCAGTACCAGACTAATTTGAAATCCCACAGCATACCGACGCTGTTCGTGCTGGAAGCGGTTTGCCCGCACATCAAAACTGTGCTCAAGTTGATCCGAACTGAATGCTGGCTGGTCCGGGTGTGGCGGACGAGAAAAATGGAATGCGTTCGAATATCCGGAGAGGAAATTTCCGACCAGGAAGGACTTGCTCATGCCTGTTTCTGTTGAGTGCAGGAGGTGATTTCCGTTCTCTAATTGTACGAGGCAATGACACGTCGGGCTTACAGAAGTATGACAGAGATAGTGTAGTAGGAGATAGTGTATGTGCAGTGGGGGAAAATCCTACGTCATCGGGGTAAGGCTATTTTTTGCAGCGCCATCGTGCAGGTATTTTCAGATAAGGAGGAGGTTTTAATAATATCCGTGACTTCCGCGTGTCGAGGCGTTCGTGCAAAACGTGTCTCAACGGGATGCGCCGTGAATTGGCGGAGACCTCCTTAGCTACGCCGAGATACTTAGAAATGCCCGGACCAATTGTCTCACTCACATTTTCAGGCAAAGGGATTTCTTTACTATCCCCTCAACCTGAACTGGACCGGCATCGCTACCTGAACTGGAACCGGCATTCCCCGCTGCATACCCGGGTTGAACCTCTGTTTCATGACTGCTTCTACAGCACTCTTGTCCAGCACCTCGGCGACTGATTTGATAACTCGAGGATCCTGAGGTTTGCCCTGCGGATCGACAACTATTTGAACTACGACGGTTCCTTCCAAACCTGCTTTACGTGCCAACTCCGGATACACGGCGTCACTGAGCAGCTGCACGATTCCACCAATTAGTTCTGGCATCTGTTCGACGACGATAAATATTTCTGGCTCAGTATCTTCTTCTTCTTCATCTGGAGGAGGAGGTGCTGTCGCCTGAGTCAGGAAATCGTCGATATCCAGGGCAACGTCAAGGTCCAGAATATCATCTTCAAGGATTTCGTCATCCGCAACTTCTACAGGAACGGGAGGTCGCGGAGGTGGTGGTGGCTTCGCTTCATGTATCGTCTGAGCGATCTCTTCAATGTGTACCAGCTCTTGATCAGCAAACGAAACAGTTATATCATTTCCCGATCGGAACGGAATATGAAAAAAGCCGGTTACGAGAAGTAGCGCTAACCCGAGACTGCACTGAACTGCGAGTCCATAGCTGCGTTGTCTATTTTGAAATCGTTGCGAGCGCTCTTCAAAACTGCGCTCAAGTTGGTC
>CBDUKH010000149.1:0-7155 GCA_965367755.1 uncultured Rhodothermales bacterium | reverse complement strand
CGTATCCCGTATCCCGTATCCCGTATCCCGTATCCCGTATCCCGTATCCCGTATCAACCCATCAAATCAACAACACGCCACATATACCAGCTACCGACCGACCGATACGGGCGCCAGTGATCACACAAATCGTACAGTTCTTTAGGTGCGGGCATCTCGTCCAGCCCATGCATGAGTTGATAGCCTTTGCGAACTCCCAGATCCGACACGGGCAATACATCCGGGCGACCAAGCTGAAACATCAGTAACATCTCTACGCTCCAGGGACCGATGCCGCGAATCTGTACCAGCCTTTCCATAACCTCTTCGTTCGACATCGTCAGAAGCTTTGCTTTCGAAGGGACCTGTCGAGCAACACAGCGAGCTGCCAGATCCTTAACAGCTGCTACCTTCGCCCACGACATTCCGGCGTCTCGCAATTTCTGATCTGGAATGTCGAGGAGCCGCCCCGGAGTAATCTTCTGCCTCGACGGAAATAGTTCTTCGACACGTCCGAATATTGTTGCAGCAGCCTTACCGGAGAGCTGTTGATACACGATCGTTCTGAACAATAATAGAAACGGGCTCTTCATTTTCGGGAGCTCTAACGCGAAGCGGTCAGTCTGGCTGATGATGCCCTTGAGGACGGGATCAACTTTTCGAAGATGCCTGATAGCTTTGTCTGCACTGTAAGGCAAATCCATTACGATACCGCGTTATCCTTTTTAGCGGGAGCACCGACAGTGTCACGATCCCATTTCATGACGATTGGAACTCGGCGACCTATTCCAAATGCCTTGGAGCTTACGCGCAATCCCGGAGGCGCTTGGCGACGTTTATACTCGGTGCGATCGACCATGGTAACGATTTTCATAACAAGCGATCTGTCAAAGCCAGTCTGCGAAACTATCTGGTTGACGTCCAGAAGCTCTTCAATGTAAAGCCGTAATACTGAATCCAGCACGTCATAGGCTGGCAACGAGTCCTGATCGGTCTGATCCGGCCTGAGCTCGGCAGACGGTGGTTTGGTGATTGTGCTCTTCGGGATCAGCTCACGCCCGGCATTGGCATTCATGAATGCAGCCAGCTCGTAAACCTTCGTCTTGTACACATCGGACAAGACGGCAAGCCCCCCATTCATGTCTCCATACAATGTAGCATAACCAACGGACATCTCGCTCTTATTACCTGTAGATAGCAACAGGTAGTTGAACTTGTTGGACAGTGCCATTAAAATCACGCCGCGAGAACGTGCCTGAACATTTTCTTCCGCAACTCCGGGTGTTGTGCCGGTAAATAGCGGTGAAAGGATTTCCTCAAACGAGGACACCACCTGCTTTATGGGGGCGTTGTGAAATTCGATTCCAAGATTAGCAGCCAGCAATTGAGAATCATCGACCGAGCCTGCTGACGAATACACGGACGGCATGGTGACCCCGACAACGTTCTCCGGGCCAAGCGCACCGACCGCCAGAGCGCACGTTACCGCGGAGTCAATACCGCCAGACAATCCGATGAGCGCCTTCTCAAAGAACCCGGATTTATCAAAGTAATCCCTGATGCCCAGGACCAGGGCTTCATAGGTGTCTTCGATATCGCTGTGTTGCATCGGGCACGGGCCATACGATCCCTTCGTGTCCCAGACAACAATAGATTCCTCAAACGACGGAGCACAAAGGATACGTCGGCCGGTCGCATCGTGAACTCGACTGTCACCGTCAAAAATTATTTCCGTATTAGCACCGACCGCATTAACGAGGACAAAGGGAATCCCATGTTCGCGGCAGGTCTCCGAGACGACGATATTGCGCTTCGCGTGCTTGCCAACAGAAAACGGTGAAGCGGAGATATTGATAAACATATCAGCTCCGCGTTCTGCGAGTCTGTCAACCGGGTTCTCGTCGTATAGGTGATAAGCTGCATTCTCCTCATTATTCCACATGTCCTCGCAAACATGGATGCCAAGTTTAAGATCTCTCCACCGAATAATGTCACACGTATCAGCCGGTTCGAAATACCGATACTCGTCAAACACATCATAGGTTGGCAGAAGCACTTTGCGGGACTCAGCTACGACTTCGCCGTTTTCGATCAACAAGGCGGCGTTGAATAAACGCTTGCCGATCGGTGAATCGTTACGAACCGGGGCTCCGATGATTATTCCGGCGTCTTGCGGAAGGAGGGAGCAAACCCTTTGTACCGCGTTTTCGACGGAGTCGAGAAAGAACTCCGACTCCAATAGATCCAGCGGAGGATAACCAGTAATGCAGAGCTCCGGGAATACGACCAGATCAGCGCCCTGCTCTACTGCCTTCTTCGAGAAGTCGACAATCTTCCTGGAGTTGCCGGCTAAATCGCCAACGGTGGAGTTTATCTGGGCGAGCGCTATCTTCATATCTACCAAATCAACTGAGCGCTCAAGCTATCTACCAGCAACCAGGCGCAAGAACATCGTTAGCTGAACTTAGAAGTACGACGCTTTTGGTAGTTGCGAAGTTCTCACCAGAGACTCGATAAAAATACGTACCGGATGACAGATTCTCACCGGATATCTTGAACAATCTGTTTTCACCTGCCGGTAGTACGCCGTCATATACTGTTCGAATCATTCTACCGTTCATGTCGAACAATTCAACACGCACATTTTGTTCTCTCGCTACAGTCAGATTAAACCGGGCATAATCGGTAAAAGGATTCGGGTATGCCTGTGTAAGCTCATAGGTGCCGTCTACTTCGACAGAGAGCTCAACGATGTCTGAATACTTCTTCGCTCCACCAATATCAAGTTGACGAAGGCGGAATGCGTGGTTGCCTGCAATTACATCAGGCAGGACATATTCATAGTTCTGGATACCAGATCCATTGGGACCAGCAGGCACAAAACCGACTGTCTGGAAAGAAGGGTCATTTTGCAGCATGGCCTGAACTTCGAAGCCAAGGTTGTTGATTTCGGAGGCGGTTGTCCAGTACAGTAGTACGTCCCTTTCGGCAATGCGGGCATCGAAGTTGGCAAGCTCAACCGGGAGCGCTTCATTATCAAACCCTTGCGTAGGGTTGCTGGAGTCCCACGCTCCTGCACCGGTTCCTGGACCGAAATAGGAAAGAGTTTTGCCGGCTGGCGGAAGGGGAACACTTTCGCCTGTTGTCCAGATACCCTTCGTCTGAGCAACTCCTTCGCGGCCGCCGGTAAAGTTGTACTGCATAAAATCCTCCATTGAGGTCGCAGACGTGAACGTGCTGTTGTTATAGAGGTCGACGTCAGACCCTGTGCCGTCAATGTCAAGTGAGAGGACGAGGAAACCGCCTGCAGGAATATTCAAGGATCCAGAAATAATTCCAATTGGAAGTCCGCCATTGATTGTCGATCCATTGTCTAGGCGGGTGTAGGCAAACTGAACACACATCCAGTATAAAGACACGTCAACGGTGCCAGCAGACTGATTATAGAGCTCAATCCAATCACCTTCCGGACTGACCTCATTAATCCTGACATCCTGAGCGGATACCGTAGTTATTAAAAAGAGTCCAACGAAGAGGGCAGTAGCTGTTTTCATGACGCAATCGGGGTGAAGTGCAATGGAATACTCCTATCTAACTATTAGTACGGAAGAATTCAAATGAATCAGGGGCGGGTAAATAATAACACCCCGAACCGCGCGTAACGGGGACCTCAGCCTTACCCATAATTCGGGGTCACAGTATCTGGCCGTCCTCAAATTCAAGAACCGGGCCCCGGTATCGGAATACGGCTTTCAATAATTTTGCAATCAGGGTCGAGTGATTTTTGACGTACCACTGATCGGCAGCGCGACGCGCCCCGAGGCTGTACGTGGGATATGCGTGGATTGTATCGGACATATTGCGAAGCGTCACGCCATTCTTCATTGCCAGCGAAAACTCGCCCAGCAACTCGCCAGCGGCAGCGCCGACGATATCGACACCAAGAATTTTACCCGAACGCTTTTTCCCGTACACTTTTATCAAACCCTCCGGGTGTCCATCCGTGACCGCGCGGTCAATCTTCGCATACGGAAACCGGTACGTTACAAACGATTCTCCGCTCTCTTCCAGATCTACAGCGGAAGCTCCTACGTGAGCCACTTCAGGCTCCGTAAACGTCACCCAGGGTACGTGTCTGGCATCGATCTTCATGGGAAACTTCGCCAACATATTGGTGACGGCGATCTTGGACATATGCTCACTCATATGCGTGAACTGATATCTCCCGGTAACATCGCCTGACGCATAGATGTGCCTCACGTTCGTTCGGCACTTATCATCAACCGTTATTCCTTTGTCAAATGCCACACCGGCGTTCTTGAGATTTAAAGCACCGACATTAGCGCGACGACCGGTGGCCATCAGTACCGAGTCCGTGTCAATGGTCTCCTGCTTGCCTTCTCGCTCGATCGTGATGATTATGTTATCGCTATCCGATTCGAATTTTTTGACGCCAGCTCCGAAAACAAACTCGATGCCATCGTCAACCAGTTGCCTTTGCAAAATGGCTGCAGACTCTTCGTCATCGCGTGGCAAAATTCTGTCGGCCATGTCTATCACTGTAACACTGGTGCCTAACCTCGAAAACGATTGAGCCATTTCACAACCAATCGGGCCAGCACCAACAATTGCCAATCGGCCCGGTTGTGATTTCATTTCAAAGAGTGTCTCATTCGTGTGATAGTCGATGCTTTCGATGCCATCAATCGGCGGTACAAATGCCTTCGCTCCAGTTGCTATCAAGAAATAGCGTGACGAGATGTTGCGCGTTCCGTTCTCCGAGGTGACGCTCACGGTATGAGGGTCGACAAATGATGCCTCACCAAACTCGACGTCTACCCCAAGGTCTTCATAAATCTCAGGCCGATCGGCATCGTGATAAATCTCTTCTCTGATTGAATGAACGTGCTCAATGACTTTTGAAAATGAGACTTCGGGTACTGCATCTACAATACCGTACTTTCCGGCTTCACGAATAGTATGCGCGACTTTCGCGGCTTTCAGCAACGCCTTACTTGGTACGCAGCCATACCAGGTACAATCTCCGCCGAGCCGCTCCGATTCAATCATCATTGTTTTGGCACCGAGAGTGACGCCGAGTCCGGACCCGGTAAGGCCGGCAGCTCCACCGCCAATAACAATCAGGTCGTAGTCGTAAGCCATTAGTCTTCTGCTACTTTAGTTTTGATTTTCTTATATGTCGATACGACACCATAGATGACCATCACAAGGATGAATGCATACACCCAAAGAGGGATATTGCGACCCACGACGATCAGATACAGATAAGCCGAAATAAAAAAGAACGATGCCGAGAGGATTGGCATCGTTAGTGATCTGTTTTTCTTGCGATTACGAACCAGCCATGCAATCGAGAGGGTGAAGAAGGGAATAGCTCCAACGTATATAGCACCGAAAATAATCGGGTTAACACCATACTCGGCTCCCAGACCCAAAAACCACTCCTGAATCGCTTCCATATTCGAGTTCGATAGAGATTTTAAAGAATGGTTAGGTTGCCAGCACGTTCAGAATGTTACAAACCGTCCGAGGTGCTTTTAAATTAGAATTCGAATACCGATAATAGCTATAACCTGCTCAGGGAATGCGTGTATCTGAAAGCAGATCAGAAATTTCCACCAGATTGTATCCCTATGGAACTCGCCTATTTATTCTGGCACTATCGTCGCCACTCAATCGGCGACGAAAACTATCGAGATACGCTAGTCGCATTCCATGAGGCTCTTGCTCAAAATGCACCGGAGGGATTTATCTCATCATTCAGTCGACGCCAGAATCGATTGCCCTGGATGCAGCCTACTGTGGAGGTCTACGAAGATTGGTATATCGTACAAGATTTTACCGCTCTTGGAACGCTGAATGAGAATGCCCACCAGAGCAGCATGGAACCGCCTCACGATTCTGTTGCGCAAATGGTAGCTAGCGGAAGTGGCGGGGTATACAAATTGTGGTTTAACTATTCAGAAGATGAAGATGTCAAAACGATAGTGTGGCTGGACAAACCTCCGTTGGTTAAGACAGGCGACTTTCTTGAAATCATAGAAAGCAAGGCGAGGGATAACCAGGGCGTTGTCTGGAGGCGTCAGCTAAACCTTGGACCCGCCCCGGAATATGTAGTCTGGCTCCCGGCTGGAAAGCCATTTCTGATAGAGGGCAGTATTCAGTTTCCGTTCAACCGCATATAGCTTTCGTCGATGCCAGGTTTTCGACACCGTCATTAATATCGGTGAACGGCTCGACTGCAATTGATACGTGATATTGATCTCGTATCTTCTCTCATAGAATCGTCCGCACAGGAAATAGTAGCAATGAGCGAATCACTTCAACTCCACAACCTCGAAGATCTCCGATATCCCATCGGTAGATTCGTTATGCCCGACAACTTTAGCCGTGAAGACTATCTACGCTGTGTGGAGAAGATTGCTGAAGCGCCCCGGTACCTTACCGAAGCTATTGCCGATTTGTCTGACGCTTCTCTGGATACTCCCTATCGACCTAATGGCTGGACCGTACGGCAGGTTGTCCACCACTTGCCCGATAGTCACCTCAATGCATACGTCCGGCTCAAATGGGCCCTGACTGAAAAGGGACCGACTATAAAAACATACGACGAGGTCGAATGGTCAGATCTTACCGACGCTCAAGACGGGCCAATTCAAATGTCGCTGGACCTGGTTAGTGCGTTACATCAAAGATGGACTTACCTGCTGCGCCGCTTGACAGATGATCAGCGTACACGCACAATTACGCATCCAGAATGGGGAGCCGTAACCGTCGATTACCTGACAGCTCAGTATGCATGGCATGGTGAGCACCACGTCGCACAAATTACCAACCTGCGCGAACGCAAGGGCTGGTAGATTCGTTGAGTCGTTCAGTTGCCCTATCGAACGACAGAGATTTTCTCGGAAGTAGTAAACGTTTCCCCAACAACACGGACGAAATACGTTCCGCTGGAGAAGGCGCTCCCATCGATCCGGTAGTCGTACCGCTGGTTGCCTTCGAGCGAACCTGAGAATACCGTGGCAACAGTTCGACCCAGGATGTCGATTACATCAATCGTGACGTTTTGATTATCCCGCACTGCAACTGATATCGATGCACTCGTGGAAAACGGATTCGGATAGGGGGGAGTAATCACGTGTTCGGCGACAA
>CBDUKH010000148.1:0-7201 GCA_965367755.1 uncultured Rhodothermales bacterium | reverse complement strand
AAGCACATCTGACAAAAATCGCTTTTGCATGAAAGGATTCAGTCCGCTTTTCTGCATATACACGTGCAGAAATATGCCGAATTTGATTCAACAATTCAGGCAAAGCGAAATTTGTAGAACTGGCACTGAGGATGATGTATGTATTCAAGAGTATTGGTAGCGGGTCTTTTATTGTCGACAATCTTTATCCCAATGGCGGCTTCGGGGCAGTCTGCAGATGCGATACTTTCCGCCAGCGACAATGACGACGGAGATCAGTTTGGCATCAGTGTGTCGATCGACCGTGACCGTATCCTCGTGGGCGCATATTCCGATGACCAACTGGGGGCAAATGCAGGAGCTGCATATGTATTCCGATATGACAACGGATGGGCCGAGGAGGAAAAGCTGGTAGCAAGTTCGGGTGATGAATCAGATTTGTTTGGATATTCCACACACATCTACGGCAACTTTGCCATCGTCGGTGCGCCATACGAAGACCATAGTGATCAGAAGGAGGATGCCGGCGCAGCCTACATTTTTCATTTCGATGGAACGACTTGGGGCGAACAACAGCGGCTCACCGCCAGCGACTCGGCCGAGGACGATCAGTATGGATGGTCGGTCTCAATCGCAGACAGCATTGCCGCAGTGGGGACCACGTGGGACGATAACTATACCGGTGGAGTTTACATTTACCGGCATGATGGATCCTCATGGATAGAGGAAGCAAAACTAACCGCCAGCGACGCGGCCGAAGGGCAACGCTTTGGAGGAAGTATTGACATCTCCGAAAATCGAATCATCGTAGGGGCTCGATTCGACACCGAACTTGGATCAAATGCAGGAGCTGCATATATCTTCGAATACGACGGAAGCACCTGGACGGAAGACACAAAAATTACAGCCAGTGACGGCACCTTTCAGGATGTGTTCGGGAACGACGTCGCCATTAGTGATGATCTGGCAATTGTCGGAGCAAGTAGTCGAACTGGTGCTATTGGAATACAAGCCGGGGCAGCATACATCTTTAGACGTATTGCTGGTCAATGGTCTGAAGAAGCAATGCTTCTGGCAGATGATGCATCCCCCGCAAGTAGTTTTGGGAACAGTGTCGCAATAGAGGGTAACCGCGCGGTTATCGCTGCCTACAACGAAGACGAGGTCGCCACTAATGGAGGTGCTGTATATGTGTTCAACCACGATGGGGTCAGTTGGTCGCAGGAATCCAAACTCAATCCAGCTGAACTGGCAACAGGAGACAATTTTGGAAATAGTGTCGCGATTGATAGCAACATTGTTGTCGTCGGCGCCCCTTCAATTGATCAAGACACTACCGCCAATGTGGGTGCCGTATATGTATATGAGCTGACACCCTTCAATCCGGTTTCTGTCGAGGCAACTCCGGATATCGATTGGATACCCCAGCTAACGACGTATCCGAACCCAACTGCGGGGGCGACCACAATCACTCTCGATTTGCCTGAACCCACGCCGATAGTCCTGAATGTTTACGACACGATGGGTAGACAGATCGCAAACCTTGTCGCGGGCAGGACAATAGCGGGTCACTTGCAATATACCTGGAATGGTACAACCTCTAACGGAGCGACGGTGCCGTCAGGTACGTATTTTTTGAGATTACACATCCCCGGGAAATCCGATTATCACGTGATAACCAAACAGATCGTAGTGATCCGCTAGGCAGTTGGTCCAGAAGATCAAGGATTTTTCACCAATGAGTCATCGCTCTGAATCAGCCAGTGCGTGTCGGAACAGTAAAGTTTGTCACGACCGCAAGGACTCCGCCGGATTTGCCGTTGCAGCTTTGATGGTCTGATATGAGACGCTGGCCAGAGCAATAGCCTATCGGGATTCCGGTTCCAACTGTTGGTGGCAAATCGCGAGAGGATTGAGATGTCGTCCCAGTTGATCCAGTTGGAAATCCAGCTCTGGAGATGGTGCAAACCCGATCGTCACTGCCGGGAATTACGAACATCCTGCGGCGTATTCCCGAAGGTCCTGAAAAACTCCTGGGAAAAATGACTGGCGGACCGATAGCCGACACGATGTGCAACGTCGGCAACACTGCCTACACGTGCTACCAGTAACTCGTACGACTTGCGCAACCTGCAATCCTTAACCAGCGCCATTGGAGACAATCCGCAAATAGTCCTTAATCGACGCTGAAGCGTTCTCCTTGACACATGCATCAGGTCAGCAAAAAGATCGACAGAGAATGCATTGTCACTTATATGCTCGATTGCGATTCCTTTGGCGCGCTCCAGGAACTCATCGTCCTCTGACACTAGAATCTCCCCATTGTGCAGCATCTGCTGCAGACCGGAGTCCCTCGTCACCTGCAGCGTGTTTGCAATCAGCTGCAATAGATGGTGCTGATTAAAAGGCTTTGTGATGTGGTTGATTGCACCACCTTTAATACTTCGAACCTTTGCCTCCTCGGATTTGTCCGCCGTGAGGACGATGACCGGAATACCTGCTGTATGCCTCTCTCCCTTCATGGCTTCCAACATCTTCAAGCCATCCATAACCGGCATCATAATATCTGCAATGACAATCTCCGGGCGGTTTTCTCGAATTACGTTCAGCCCTTCCAAACCGTTAGCAGCCTCGACTATTCGGTAAAATCTCCTGAGACGCCGGCGAAGCAATTCCCTGATTTCCTGGTTGTCATCGACGATGGCAACAATCGGGGTATTCATTGGAGCTTCCTCCGATTTTTCTTCCGATTCAGCATCGAAATCGTCGAGCTGCGGATAGTCTCTACGCATCCTGTCAACAAGAGACAGCTCCTCGGCCAGTGTGCCCTGCCCGGCATCCGCCGCCACATCGGAGACGGGGATCATCACTCGGAACGTGCTACCGATACCGACTACGCTCTCCAGATGCACCGTTCCGCCCATGACTTCGGCAGCTTCTTTGACAAAGGCGAGTCCAATGCCGACCCCTTCCTCGCTAATACCTGCTTCACCACGATACAATCTTTCGAAAACGCGCTCGTGATCCTCGGGAGGAATTCCAATCCCCTGATCTTGAACAGACAGATTCACAACGGAGTGTTCACTGTCCCGATTGACGCTCAACCCAACCCTTATCGTACCGCGTTCTGAAAACTTGACCGCATTCCCAACCAGATTGCGAACGACGGTCTCGACCAGTCTTCGATCGTATTCGTACCAGGCCGGAGCACCGGTTCCATGATAGGTAAGGACCAGATCCTTCCTTTCGGCAGCATGAACAAAAGAGTCAACTAACTCTTCGAGGAAACGATTAAGATCACCGGGAGAACGTTTTACCTGGAGGAGACCACGTTCAATCCGCGAAAGATCTAGCATCTGGTTCACCAGATCGAGGAGTCGCGAGGCATTGAACAAGGTTCGCACTTGCTCTCTGCGAAGTTCTTTGGACATCTTGCCAAACATTCCGGACAGTGTATCCTCTACCGTTCCGATCATGATAGTCAGTGGGGTCATAAATTCATGACTGATGTTGGCAAAGTATGTTGACCGCTGGGCTTGAAGATCTTTCAGTTGGGCGTTCAATCCTCGAAGCGTCCTGTTCTGTTCATCTGTCTGAACGTTCAGGTCGTGCAGATCCAGATTTTTCTTGTCCAACTCGGTATTCAGTACTTGCAGATCGTGGTGCTGCCTGTCCAATTGACGCTTGTGCGACCGGGTAAGGATTTGAAGCTGGTATACGTTCCATCGTCCCTTGTAAAGTACGATGCTCATTCCCGCAAGCATCAGTGACAGGATAATCAGATACACTACATGGGACTGAACAAAGCCCATGTCGGGGATCCCGAATATCAATGGAAGCGCTATCTCGGATCCGAGGATCAGACCCATCACGGCAAGTGCGAGGGACAAAGCCTGAAGTGGTTTGAATGGTACGGTACCCACAATGGCTATCATGAAGAGGGCCGGATACGCGTGCGCGGCCGTCCAGTCGTGGCTGGCCAGGTTGTCAAAGAGACTCGTAAACGTTGCCGTCAGACCCGCAAACGACATGAAATAGCGCGTCCGGCGAATAGAGATCTTGCGACGCTGGAGGATCAAGGCAGTGAGGCTGAGCGCAACTATGACAAGTTTGTCCCAGAGAATCATTGTATCGTCGGGCGTTGCATCCACCACGAAAAAAATGATCGATCGCCGAAATACTACTGTATTTAGCAGGAGGTAAATTGAAGTCGACAGCAAACCAAGAATTCCTGCGGCGAGCATCCCTTTCCGACCCGAAAGACTGAGGGTCGAGACAAAACCCGGGTCTTTTTCCGGATCCGGTTGTGAGACGTATTCGTCCCACATGTCCAACAGTGAGGACCAGCGTCCCTGGTGTTCGTTGTCGATACTCACGTCTTACCTCGCGCGGTATCCCGTGGAGCGGTTCGAGGAGTGGTAAACGAGTCGGCATGCCAGCCGAAGACTAAAGGTCACCGTCCTTACAAATGTCAAGGTCAACCATAGTACAAATATCGTTGATCTTTCGTTGCATTTCCACTTGTCGTCTATACGCATTTGGCATCCTGCCATAAGCATTTGACGCTTTTACAATCGAATTTGGCACGATTCTCTTCGGTTTGTCACGATCTCGATCGAAACAGACGCCCTTCCGCTCATGACGATGCCCAGATTGGAAGTACATCTCGGAGACCCTTGTCCTCCGGGCGATTCTCAATCAAACAGGGCGAAACCATGACAAACCTAACAATTTCTCTTCTTGGAAGACTGCAGATCCACGCTGACGGAAAACTTGTCGAACTATGCAAAACGCAAAAAGCCCTTGAGCTCCTCTGTTATATTGTTTTGCTGGAATCACGGAAGAAGTCCCGTGAACTTATTGCCAGCGAGCTGTGGCCATACAACCTGACGTCTCAGTCAAGAAGTTACCTACGCCGCGCGTTGTGGTGCCTGAGACAATGGCTCGATGATGTTCTCGGAAGCGGGAATGATTTCATCAGACTTGACCGGGATGCACTCTACATTAACCCGGACTTTGACGTTCGAACCGACACTGCCATCCTTGAAGAGGTAGCGATCTCCTATGCGGGAGTCAGTGGATCTGATCTCAGCACAAAGGCAGTAGCACACATCGAAAAAGCTGTAGCCACTTATCGCGGCGACTTGCTGGAAAACTGGTATGAAGGCTGGATTGACAATTGCAGGGACAGCTACAAGTCGATTCAATTCACCCTGCTCGACAAGATCATCGACTACTGTGTGGCTTACCGGCTCTCAGAAAAGGGACTGCGCTACTGCACGCAGGTACTTTTTCTGGATCCGGCACGAGAAAAATCGTACCGGGCCAGGATGCTGCTACTTTACGACGCCGGCCGTCGTGTCGACGCACTTCGCCAGTACGAACAGTGCTGCAGGATGCTGTCGAAAGAATTTGACATCAAGCCCTCTCCCGAAACAGAGATGTTGAGGCAGCTGATCGTACGATCGGGCGACCTGCAAAACATCAGTTTCTTGCCCGGTACCGGTTAGCCAACCGTAAGATTGATACGCGCGAACAACGCCAAACAATCACAAATCACGTACTAATACGTGGAAAGCAAACGGACACAAACAAGAATGACGGTGTCGATCGAAGCAAAGGAATGCTTATTACGGCTCACGTGATGGAAACCCATTCCTGGTTGCTATGGTGTTGACAATTCATACTTTTCAAAGTCAGGCTCGAACAATATCTAGAAGTGCCGGCATCACTTGTCGAACAGGTGCGAAATGAGACTTCAGAACTGCATTGAACGTAGAGCGAAACTAGTCAGCCCTTACTCGTCAGGGATAGCCAGACCGCTTATACTTATCTCGCTCGGATTAATTCTAGCGTTCTCCGGGTGCATCTGGATCTTTCAGACGCCGGTCGCTGAAAGTGTTGATATCGAGAAATCAACCATTGTTCGAACGCCGGTTCGGGCCCATCTAACAAACGGCGAAACGATTCTTTTCAACTCCGGGGCAAGTATCAGTGACAGCTCGATTACAGGTTTCGGAACACGATACAACATCGTGCTCGAACCAGCGGGTCCGGTGAGAAAGGTGCCGGTTGACAGTATCGTGGCTATAGAGTCGTTTCGCGATCAGGTGAATAGCGGTGCCACGTTTTTCGCCAGTACAATTGCGACCGTCGGAACGATCGTAGGCGTTCCTGCCCTCTCCGTCGCAATCTTCGGGTCATGCCCAACGATATATTCCGAAGGAGACGATGGGCCGATCCTTGAAGCGGAGGCGTTCCCGAACAGCATTGTTTCCCTTTTTGAGGTCCGCGACGTAGACCCGCTGCATGCAAGCGCAGACGAAAGCGGTAAAGTAAGGCTAGAGATCCGTAATGAGGCCCTTGAAACGCATTATATCAACCACCTTGAGTTACTCGAGGTTAGCCACAATGACTCGGCAACCGTGGTACCTGCTCCGCAAGGAATGGCATACGTACTAAATGACCTTGTCGCCGCCGACCGGGCGACGGATCGTGAGCAACGGGACGTGCGCAGCGTTCTCTCACGAGCGGATGGAAATGTATTCAGTTCGCACTCAAGTTTGCTGAACAATGTAACAGCTTCAGATTTCAGTGACTACATTGATCTCCGTTTTCCTGCACCGGCCGGAGACTCTGCTGCAGTCTTCCTGCAACTCCGAAACAGTCTCCTCAATACCGTCTATTTTTATGAGTCGATGTTGTCTGCGCAGGGCTCAGGGTCGCTTAACTGGTTGGGTACTGAACTTGAGTCAATATCGTATGCAGTCGAACTCGGTGATTTTTTTGCTCAGAATTTGGGACTCCGTATCAGTGTTTGGGATGGAGAATCGTTCCATTATGCCGGAAAAATCGGAGAGGTAGGTCCCATTGCATGGGACGAAGTAGCCGTAGCGATCCCGGTTCTGCAACGTGATAGCGTCCGAGTACGTCTTGATTTTGTCACTGACTCCTGGCGTATTGATCATGTAGCATTAGCCCAACAATTCGCTACTGTCGTACCCGATCCAATCCGCCCCTCGACTGTAAACACATCTGCTGATGTTGCCCCTAACGATATCCTTGGCCTAATCGATTCTCCTGACGAAAAGTACCTGGTTACACTCCCAGGGACGGCATTGACCGTCGAGTTTGTTACAGATGTTATTTCCGACGATTCGAACCGATCGTTCATGTTAGCATCGCAGGGTTATTACACTGAATGGATGCGTAAGGAGTGGAT
>CBDUKH010000147.1:0-7216 GCA_965367755.1 uncultured Rhodothermales bacterium | reverse complement strand
GGATCCGTCGAAAAAAACATCACGCTCGGAAATGACGATATCACCAGGGAAGAAGTTGAGGCCGCGGCTAAGCTGATTGAAGCGGACAGGTTTATTGAAAAGCTGCCGGATGGATATGAGCAAAATGTGAGAGAGCGCGGCACGGTCCTGTCGTTCGGGCAGCGCCAGCTCCTTTCATTTGTACGGGCTGTTGTCTACAATCCCTCCATACTTGTCCTCGATGAAGCCACTTCCAGTGTCGATACTGAATCCGAGGAAATTATTCAGAATGCCCTCGAAAAGCTTCTGGATGGCAGGACGTCTATTGTCATAGCGCACCGACTGTCCACGATTCAACATGCCGATAATATCCTGGTCATGCATAGAGGGCAGATTCACGAGCAGGGGAGCCACCAGGAGCTTCTTGCCCACGATGGTCTCTACCGTCGGCTATATGAGTTGCAGTATAAAGAACAGGAGGCCGCCTGAAATATTTTTGTATGACCCCGAAACTTAATTGATATTAATCGTACATCTACGATAAACGATAGAATAACAATGCCAACAGCCAGAACAGACCTTTTTGACGATGATGCGATTGCGGTCGCGAAAGCGGCCAAAGCGCTGTCTCATCCTGCAAGGATTGAGATACTCAGAGTCCTTGCCAGCAGAAATGCATGTATATGTGGAGAAATAGTAGACGAGTTGCCACTGGCACAATCTACTGTTTCGCAACATCTCAAAGCATTGAAGGAGGCGGGGTTGATAGAGGGTACCATTGAAGGCGCCGCCGTGTGCTACTGTATCAATACCGGCGCGCTTAAGAAGGCGATCGCATCAGTCTCCGTGGCCATGGATGAGTTGGTTAAAGGTGGTTCCTGCTGTTGACAACATTCGAGGGTATGATGGAAATATTAATTGAAAAAACTCGCGTAGATGAGAGTTGCTGTGACGACACGTGCTGCGGTTCGACTTCTGAAAAAACGGATAAGGGAAGCCGAAGCAAGGCGGACGAGATTAAGAAGATTGTAAAATCTAATTATGCTGAGTTTGCAAAGCAGGCCGATGAGAGTGAGGCGTGTGGATGTGGGTGCGGTTGTGGTACATCAGACGTGAGCTTCGCTCCTGAGCAGTATAGAGACGAAGTTGGCTACTCCAAGAAAGCCGACCTCGGCCTGGGTTGCGGGATGCCGACTCAATTTGCCAACCTCCAGCCGGGCGACAATGTGCTCGATCTGGGTTCGGGTGGCGGCCTCGACGCATTCATAGCCAGAGAACAGGTTGGGAAAACCGGTTCAGTCACCGGAGTCGACATGACTGAAGAGATGATTGCTCTAGCTCGAAAGAATGCTGACGCCCTCGGGTACGACAACGTGTCGTTTCTCCTGGGTGACATAGAGGAACTGCCGGTCCCTGAATCGTCGATTGATGTTGTCCTTAGTAACTGTGTATTGAATCTGGTACCGGACAAACAAAAGGCTTTTCGCGAAATCGGCAGAGTTCTTAAAAAGGGCGGTCGATTTAGTATTTCCGATATTGTCTATGCGGGCAAGCTGGATGAAACGATCCGCAACTCGGTAGCACTGTACGTCGGATGTGTAGCGGGAGCCGTCAGCTTCGAAGAGTACTTGAACCTCCTGTTTGTAAATGGATTCTCCGACGTCCAGGTTCGATCGATATCCAGAGTCAATATCGAAGGGTTTGAGATTGATTCTCCAGAGGTGAATGCTGCGAAGAAATTTGCACGTGAGGGTGGAGTGGTATACAGTATCACGGTCACCGGTAAACTGTAAGGCAATGTCAGAATTGATTGCCGCGAAGTGCCAGGTTGGGCATCAGGCTGCAGCAATTAAAGTTGCTAAAGGAGGTAGAAAGTTCAAGGGGGCCTCCACTTCCTCCTCCCCGTCAGCAACTTAACCACAATTCGATAAGTTGGCCAATGAGAAAAGTCTAGAAAGTTTCTAGGAAAAAGTCTAGGAAATATTCCGGTGTCCTTGGTACCCTGCGAGTGGCTCTGAGATCGTTTCATAATCGGAAGCGCTCATGGCGGCCTAATTCTCAACTCAACTGTAACGGATTTACCATGACTGATACCTACTACAGACCAGAAGACCTGGGCAAATTCGGTGAAATCGCGGAGGGTAGCCCCGAACTCGCCAAATCTTTTTTTAGTTACTACGGGAAGGTGTTTGAGGATGGGGCATTGACAGCTCGCGAGAAAGCATTGATCGCACTCGCAGTCTCTCATGCCGTTCAATGCCCGTATTGCATCGATGCGTATACGACCGATTGCCTTGAAAAAGGATCAGACCTGGAGCAAATGACCGAAGCAGTTCATGTAGCCGTTGCTATCCGTGGAGGCGCATCACTGGTACACGGCGTACAAATGCTTGAACAAACACGTCGAATGACGATGTAATATTTAATGGAGTTGCAAAAAAACAATACAGACCAGTTTCTCGACCTTCCAGTAGTGGAAGCTACCATTGACGGGCCAAGACGTACGACATCCCTGCACGCACGTCGATCACCCCTGACCTCACCAGATCTGCAGCTTGCAGAACTTGATGCAATAAATATAAAGATAGGCCCGGCTGGCAATGGTTTGTTCTCTGACGATGTAAAAGCATCAGGGTGGAACTCACTCAAGCCTGCGCAGCTGGATATCTTCCAGATAAACCTGGGCAAGCTTTGCAACATGACGTGCGCGCACTGTCACGTTGACTCAGGTCCGGATCGAACTGATGAAAACATGAGCAGAGAGACTGTTGATGAATGCATCGATGCTATCAGACGATCTGGAGCACGGATAGTCGATCTCACGGGTGGAGCTCCCGAGTTAAATCCGCACTTCGAGTACCTCGTGGATGCATGTGTCGACATGGGTGTCCATGTCATCGACCGGTGTAATCTGACAATCCTGACTGTAAAAAAGTATCAACACCTTCCCCGATGGTTCGCAGACAGGGGCGTTGAAGTTGTCTGTTCACTACCTCACTACCGCAAAACTGGAACAGATGCTCAACGCGGTGACGGTACCTACGAAAAATCACTCCGGGCTTTGGCCGCTCTTAACGACGCTGGCTACGGGCACGGTGCAGCCAATAAAGTCCTTACCCTGGTGACAAATCCCGTCGGGTCATTCCTGGCTGGAAATCAGAATTCTCTAGAGCGAGAGTGGAAGCAGGCATTAGCCAAAAACCATGACGTCTACTTCGACAGATTAATTGCGCTGAATAATATGCCGATGTCGCGCTACCTGGAATGGCTTCTTTCCAAAGGACAACTGGAGACATATCTACTCAAACTGGTTAATGCATTCAATCCGGCTACCATCTCTGGGCTCATGTGCAGAAACACGCTCTCCGTGAACTGGGAAGGCTATCTGTTTGATTGCGATTTTAACCAACAGCTCGAGATGAACGCGGTCATCAATGGTGACGCGAGACCGCATGTGCGCGATCTTGATGTCTCAGACTGGTTGTCGCACGACATCCTCACCGCACGACATTGCTACGGCTGTACCGCCGGTGCTGGCAGTGGCTGCGGCGGTGCAATCACGTAGTGCAACTGCGCATCGTTGACACGATGCTGATTGGCACCATGTCACACAAACGCGAGAGTCTAGTACAATGCCATGTCGAAAAGCCGCCTGTGTTTCCTGGTGACGTGATGCGACGGGCCGAGGATAGTGAATAGGGCAATACAGGATTTACGAGCACCATCGTCATCATAGTATCGATCGACACCGATCACCCGGATGAATCCCTGAACTGCTTCGTCATATCTACCGCTCACTACAGCCTGCAACGATTCCAAATATTCGTCGCGTACCTTTCCTTCGGGAAGTAGCGATGGATCAGAAGCCGTTTCGTGGATATGAATAAATTGAACGACAGCGTTGCGTAGTTCTACCATTGCCGGGGTCGATGGACTAACGCTTTCGATCATCTTCCTGGCACGTTCAAGGTCGTGCGCAACGATGAGTTTCGAGAGCATAATAAGCGCACCCTCATTCTCAGGCTCAAGCGCCAGTACCTGCTCGTAGAGTTCCACAGCCTCTGCGGAACGACCATTCTCCCTGGCTTCCTCAGCTTGTTGGAGCAACGCCTTGGCCGGGTTTGGCAATGCATTGTCGAGCCATTTGACAATGGAAAATTCAGGTAAAGCACCTGTAAATTCGTCTACGACCTCGCCCTTCGAGAACATTTTCACGGCTGGGATTCCTCGAATTCCGTACTGCCTGGCAAGGTCCTGGTGCTCATCCGAGTTAACCTTGACGAGCTTCCAGCTGGATCCTGCATTGGAAGCCAGCTTTTCAAGAATCGGTCCAAGCACCTGGCAAGGTCCACACCATGGGGCCCAAAAATCAACGACGACTGGTAGGTCGTGACTGGCCTCAATAACATCTTCTTGGAAATTATGCACGTCAAATCTAATCAAATCTGTACCTTTCTAATTAATCTGAGAATCAATGATTTGAGATCCATGACAGGAAAACTGCTGCTTCTGGCGACATTCGTCGCTGCTCTGGCCGTGACCGGGTGCACCTCTAAGGAAAACGTTAGCTCTTATGATCCGTCCGCCGATTCGTTGCGATTTGATGGTGAAGATCATTTAAGAAACATCAGGCAGCTAACATTCGGAGGGAATAACGCTGAAGCTTACTGGAGTTTTGATAGCAATGAACTCGTCTTTCAAAGCGATTGGGATGAAATCAACAGCCAGGGATGCGATCAGATTTATACGATGTCAGTAGATCCGACTGGCGCCAGACCGGAGTACACGCAAATCTCGACTGGCGATGGCCGAACCACGTGTTCCTATTTCTTGCCAGACGGTCGCGTCATTTATGGCTCCACTCACGAAGGGGATAAAGAATGTCCGGTTGCAGCTCCCGTCATCGGTGGTAGTTACGTTTGGCCGATCTTCGAGACGTACGACATCTATGTTGCGGATGCCGACGGTGAAAACACGGAACTGCTGATTGGCGGGGAAGGCTATGACGCAGAAGCAACAGTCTCCCCGGATGGTAAGTACATTATCTTTACATCCACACGTTCCGGAGACCTCGAACTCTGGAGATTTGAAATCGAGACCGGCGACCTGCTTCAACTGACTGACGGCTTGGGTTATGACGGTGGTGCTTTCTTCTCCAGAGACTCCCAGCATATCGTATGGCGAGCCAGTCGCCCGACAGGTGATGCCGCAACAAGGTATCAAGAACTGCTTAAGAACAACGCGGTGCAACCTTCAGACTTGGAAATTTTTGTCGCCGATATCGACGGTTCCAACGCCAGGCAAGTCACGTCGCTGGGTGGTGCCAACTGGGCACCGTTTTTTCATCCTTCCGGAGAGAAAATTCTGTTCACCACCAACCACCATATGATTGATACCGATCCAAGACAGTTCGATATCTTCATGGTCAATCTTGATGGCTCAGAGTTGAAGCAAATAACACATTCCGGCACGTTCGATGCCTTCCCAATGTTCTCGTTTGACGGGTCGAAGATTGCATTTTCGTCCAACAGAAACGTATCTCGCACTCCGACCAGAGATACTAATGTCTTCGTCGCAGACTGGGTAGAAACCCCGTAATAAGCGCTTATCGGTAGTTGAAACCAATTTTCAATCAGAAAGTTAGACAAGTCTAAAAATCTGATTGGAGATACTATGGACTCGTTCCGCTTGCCGGGATTCGTACCCGCACTCGGCTTGATGCTCAGCCTGTCATTGTTTGGTTGCGCTGCTTCTAATTCCAATAACAAGGATCTGGCCGAAGCACCAACCCTGAACGTCGTAGCCACCACGAACATGGTCGCCGACCTGGTAGCGGCGATAGGTGGCGAACATGTCATTGTCACTTCCCTGATGGGGCCTGGCGTCGATCCGCACCTTTACAAAGCGAGTGAAGGAGACGTTGCCCGAATGGTATCGGCAGACGTGGTGTTCTACGCGGGACTCCATCTGGAAGGCAAGATGGTGGATATCTTCGAGCAGATGAGCAAGCGTGGGAAGCCGACATTTGCCGTTACAGACGGAATCAACCGAACTGATCTCATTGAGTCAAAATCGTTCGGCGGCAACTACGATCCACACGTCTGGTTTGATGTCGATCTCTGGCGGCAGGCCGCTAACTTCGTCACTACGTCCCTGATGGAATTGAATCCCGTCAACAAAGAAGCGTATGAATTGCGAGGAGCAACGTATGCACTTACTCTACAGGACACGGACGCATGGGTTGAAAACAAAGTAGGTACGCTACCTGTTGAGCAGCGCGTACTCATAACATCACATGACGCATTTGGTTACTTTGGCAAGGCCTACAACTTCGAAGTTCACGGCCTTCAGGGGATATCGACGGCCACAGAAGCGGGAACTGCTGATGTTCAACAACTCGCTGAGCTCGTAGCCAGCCGAAAGATACCGGCCATGTTCGTCGAAACTTCTGTCCCGGCGCGCGGCATTGAAGCTGTGCGAGCCGCCGTACGATCAAAGGGAGTCGATGTTGTGATCGGGGGTCACCTTTACTCCGACGCTCTGGGAGATAAGGAGACTCCGCAGGGTGAGTATAACGGAATGATTCGATATAATGTGTCAACGATCGTTGACGCGCTCTCGGTTGACAAACTGGCTTCTGTCGACAACTGAGTGCCAGCAACGGACAGCACTTCGTGATACGGCAGGCATCTAGGTGGCAGACCATGGAAACATCCAACCACGCTATTGAGGTTCGCGACTTGACCGTTGCGTACCACGAGAAACCTGTTCTCTGGGACATTGACCTGGACGTTCCCAATGGTGTCCTGATGGCTATCGTGGGGCCCAATGGCGCTGGCAAGACGACGCTGGTAAAATCGATCCTTGGACTGATTCGCACCGCAGCTGGCGAAGTGTCGATCCTCGGTCATCGATACCGGAAGCAGCGTAATAAGGTAGCCTATGTACCCCAACGCGGTTCCGTGGATTGGGATTTTCCGACCAGCGCCCTTGATGTCGTGATGATGGGTCGCTACGGCCGGATTGGCTGGATCAAGAGACCTACTAACAACGACAAGGATCTGGCACTGCGCGCCCTGCAAAAAGTAGGGATGGACCAGTACGCAAAACGTCAGATCAGTGAACTTTCCGGCGGCCAGCAACAACGTGTGTTTCTTGCCCGAGCGCTCGTTCAGGAAGCTGATGTTTATTTTATGGACGAACCATTTCAGGGAGTTGATGCCGTCACCGAACGAGC
>CBDUKH010000146.1:0-7255 GCA_965367755.1 uncultured Rhodothermales bacterium | reverse complement strand
GACCAGTAGGCGACAACAATTTCCTCTTCAGTGTCATCGTCAAATTGACCCGAGACGGCACGGATCCATCCTAGCAAGCCTTCGCTATTCACTTCTCGTAGCTTTGGAAACCCGTCAGACTGCACGGTTTTTTGAGTCGCCGAACTCCATGCAAATGTTTCCGGATCCAACTCAGGGAGATATAGAATGACGGTGCTATCAGGACCTGGCCAAACGCCTACAAATTCGGAAAACCCGTCCGCATTAAAATCGCCCGTAACAACATCAACCTGCTGGCTGCTTCCATGTATTCCCCATGGAGCAGCAATACTCTGATTGGCAACTTCAACCAGGCCGCCGACAGTGATGTCTCCGTTAGAATCAAACAATCGAATAGTTGCACTGCCGCTTCCACCGCTTACGACAACTATCTCGGAGCTCTCGCCCATTATATAGTTTCCTCGAAAGGGATCTTCCGGGTCCACTTGTGCCTCAACGACTGAGACGCAAAACAAACCCGCAATCAGAGCCAGGACAAATTTCGTCCGAGTCTGAGCCAATCGCATTAACGTATACATAACCTTCCCCGTATTGATAAGAGATTCAATCCTTGCTCCGCGAGCAAAATAATGGATTCGTGTACCAATAAACGCAGGATCGGCGATCAAAACCGAGCATTGGTCCCAAAATCAGGTCAAATGAACTGTAATGGACGTTTTTGGGCCCGGCATGAAACCGAATCCGTTACCTCCTGAACCAAGTAAATTCCAGCGAGTTGACAGGCGTTACTTTGTGATTATTAACGGAGCTGAGCCACCAACAGGAATGCAAGTGACTGGAAATGAATTAGTATCGGGCGAGGAATCTGGGGCAACGGTCGTGATAACTCATCGCGTAAAACATGGACACCAGAACGCGTACGAGGCCTGGCTGAATGAGATCAGTCCCATTTGTCGGCAGTCAGCAGGTCACCTTGATGTTCAGATAATTCGACCCATCGACGGAGTCACTACAACCTACACCGTAATCATTCGCTACGATACGCAAGAACATTTGCAGATGTGGTTGAACTCCCGTGAGCGTAAAGCACTCATTGAGAGAGTACGCGAGCACCTGGTTACAGATGACGATTTCTTCATTCGCAGCGGCCTCGACTTCTGGTTTACCCCGGATGGCGCCGAGGCAAAAGTGCCAATGCGGTGGAAACAGTTCCTGGTTACCTGGTCTGCAATCTATCCTCTGGTGCTCATTATTCCGCTACTTATTCTACCCTTGCTTCGACTAGCGGGGATTCCGGGTGGCCACTATTGGGATACGCTCATTATGACAGGTGTCGTGGTTTCCCTCATGGTCTACGTAGTCATGCCGCAATACACAAAGCTTATTCAACACTGGCTGTTTGACTAGGTGCCATGCTGATTGGTCAACGATCCCAATCCAACGGTCACTCCACTACGTTTACTTTCCGTCCCCGATCATCTTCTCAAGCTCGACCAGATTCATTGCGAGGCACCGAGGCTGGTGGAAATTCCCCTTGCGATACGGCGATATTCCCGGCCGTTCAACCGGGGTACCTCTTCGATCAACAGCCTGTCGCCAGACGCCGTAGTCGGTAGTCATTGTCTGCATTACATAGTCCCAGCATCGCTCATACCAGTCTAACGCCCAACCTTCTTTATCTCTGGAGTAGACTTTGAGCGTTCCAACCAGGACTTCGGTCTGTGCCCACATCGTCTTGATATTGAACTCCGGGCCAGCACTTCGAGACTCAGAGGCGAAGACGCGGAAGTCCGTATCTCCAGTCCCGTCGAAAACGTAGTCCCAACTCATTTCGATCAAACGTTTCATCCGAAGCTTGAACATCTCAGCCTCACTGGACAGACCGAACCGTTCGGCTGCAACCATGGCCATCCATTGTGTCTCGATACTGTGTCCGGGGACCATCTGATCTGCGAGGGAAGGTATTCGTTGATAGTCGTGAAAAAGGATTTCGTTGGAGATTCCATACTCGGGATTCCAAAAACTGCTGGCGATCAAATCGAGATGAGTTCGAACAAGCAGTTCGAATTGTGGATCAGGATCGAGATCAAGGAGCTGCGGAACGACCCAGGCAATCATAAAGGAGTGTCCCTGCGCCCGCAGTCCCGTTGACGAAACACCTGGAGCAGTAACTCCCGGGTAACCTACCGCCTCGTATCGGTCGATGGATTTCAACAGCGTTTTTTTGGCCAGCTGGAGATCCTCGTCGTTCCCTGTTGCTTTCGACAGCTGTAAAAGACCGACTGCGGCGAATAGCGCGCCGTAGATGTTGCCCTCGCGACTGTAGTCAATGCCTTCAACAGGATTACCGATCCGATCTACCGTGTCTTTCCACGTACCGTCTCCATTGTGCATTTTTTGGACCATAAAGTCTCGCGACTTCATGGCCATGTCGAGCCACTTAGTATTCCGATCCAGATTGTTGTATACATATGAGTAGACCCAGATACCGCGACCTTGATACCAGATATCTTTGCGCTCATCCTGGACCGAACCATCGTCGTACAGGTAGCACATGAACCCGCCATGCTTATCATCGTATCCTCCTCTCTCCCAGAATGGCAGGTACTCATCGAAAAGCAGACGTCGGTAGAGGGCCGCCGTTTGCTGCAGATCCAGTCCACGCATTCCATTCCCTATGCCACCGGAAAACAGTTTAGGCCCATGCAGTGTCGGCGTGGCCAGTGCTGTTGTCGTGACGAGACCGAGTCCACCTATTAACCCACTGCGAAGGAAAAGTCGTCGGTCCATATTCGGAATAGAACTAGTGTGTCTGAGGGTCGCTCATTGACATAGTGTAAGGAACAGATTTACCAATGTGAAAGCGAGGCGAATGACTGTCGCTTTGGAAATGCTCAGTAGTTGCTTGGGTATATTGTGAAATCCTCAGAATGGATTTCAAAGTTCATCAACAAGTTTAACGGGGTACCGCATTTCGCCAATGACGACACATGTCAATTCTTCCAGCGACAATCTCTTTGACTTCCAGGTCAATGGCTTCGGTGGTGTCGACTATCAACGGGATGACCTTACTGTTGACGAAATGCTTGTGTCGGTCGAAGCATTGTTGAGGCATCGTACGACAGGTATCCTGTTTACGCTCATCACGGATGATATCTCGAGTATTTGTCGCAAGTTCGATCGGATAGAATTGTTGTGCAAGCAGGACGAAAGGATCAGTCGAGTGGTGCGTGGCTATCATCTCGAGGGTCCATGGATTTCCAGCGCTCCCGGATATCATGGTGCACATCCGGTTGATAAAGTGAGTGAGCCATCTCTCCAATCCTATCGGGATATCCGCGATGCCGCCGGCGGGCGACTCAAGTTAATTACGCTTGCTCCGGAAGTTGAAGGGTGTCTGGAGATTGTAGAAGCAGCGACCCGGGATGGGATTCGAGTGAGTCTCGGACACACGAATGCTTCGGAGAAGACTATTGACCAGGCGATTGCTGCCGGCGCTACGTTGGCGACCCATGTGGGCAATGCCGTTCCACTCGAGATGCATCGACACGACAATATTATTCAGCGTCTGCTGGCGCGCGACGAGCTCATAGCGTGCTTCATTCCCGATGGGTTGCATCTTCCGCCGCACGTCTTAAAAAACTACTACAGGGCGAAGCCGGAAGGCGGTGTCTTTTTCACGACGGACTGCATGGCGGCTGCCGGCGCTCCGGTAGGCCGCTACACGATTGGACCGCACACCGTCGACGTCGGCGAGGATGGAATTGTCCACCTGCCTGGAGAAAAAAGGTTTGCCGGATCGTCCCTTACAATGGATCGGGCGGTTGCGAACGTTCAGGGATGGCTGGGGATCGACAGCACAACGGCCCTGGAAATGTGCGGTGCTACTCCCGCAAAATATTTCGGCATCACTCTCTGACCAGTAACTCACCTCAAACCATTTTCGATATGATCCCGCAAAGTGTAGCGCAATTCAATGTTGACAATCTTCGCGTCACTATTTTTGACGATAGGGACTCAATGGGTCAGGCTGCCGCTCAACACTGCATCTCCTTTCTACAGAATCGACTTGAGTCTCCGGGTGATGCTCGGATCGTTGTCGGCAGTGCTCCTTCTCAGGATGAATTCTTTGAACACTTTACAGCATTGTCTGCGGATGTCGATTGGAGCAGGATTGTCGTGTTCCACATGGATGAATATGTAGGACTTCCGGCTGACCACCCGCAGAATTTCCGACGATACCAGCGAGATCATCTGCTTGCCAGAGTATCTCCCGGCGCGTTTCATGAGATTCGCGGCGAAGCAACCGATGTTGAAGCAGAGTGCGCGAGACTAACAGATCTTCTGACGGAAATGCCGATCGATATGGTCTGCCTGGGAATCGGCGAAAATGGTCACCTTGCCTTCAACGATCCTCCAGCAGATTTCTCCGATTCCAAATGGGTAAAAGTTGTCGAGTTGGATGACGTGTGCAGACAGCAACAAGTCAATGACGGCTGCTTCGAATCCGTAGACGACGTACCAACGCACGCCATCACATTATCATTGCGAGTGTTTCAAATGGCGCAGATGTTAAGTGGCGTCGTACCGGCGTTGTCGAAAGCTGATGCGGTCGTAGCTACCGTGGAAGGTCCAATTTCCGAAACTTGTCCGGCGACACTGCTCCGCAAGCATCCGAATGCCAGCCTGTTCCTCGATACTGACGCAGCCTCGAAACTTTCTCGGCGCCAACACTCATGAAGCGGACTACTTTCCGGATTTACCTTGCGTCCTTGGCATACTTTGAGATTTGGGTGCAGCGTTTGCCTTGGTATTGGCTTTCGACCTGGTTTTGGTCTTCGACGTGGTTTTCGCCTTTGACTTCGTCGCCGACTTACCCTTCGCTGCAGTTTTAGACTTCGCCTTCGACTTCGTTTTTGACTTGGCTGCCGGCTTATCTTTTTCCGAGGTGGCGTCTTCGGTCGATTCGGCAACTGCGGAATCGTCGTCAGCCTCCTCCTTGTACCAGGCCTCTACCTCACCCTTCATCTTTACCGTCAAAGGTTGACCATACCGATCAACCGTCTTACCGACGACCATCTTTACCCAACCCTCTGAGATCGAGTACTCTTGAACGTTGGTTCGCTCCTTACCCTTGAACCGAATCCCAATGCCACGATCCAGAGTCTCTTCCGAGTAATATCTGCTTCCTGGATCAATAGACAGGCGATCCGGTGGTGAGTCATTTGATGGCGAATCCGCTGCTTTCTGCGAATCCTTTGAGGCTTTCTTGTCTTCTGACATAGTACGTCCTTGCTGTCGGTAGTGGGAATACCCTCGACAACATTCATCTAGCCGTCTGGTTTCCCACCGTTAGAAAGTTCAACAATCTCATCGTCGGCATCCCACTGTCCCGGACGCGTCACGATAACGTTTTACAACTGATTTCTGTCGTTTCCAGGTTCACGATGCTGCAATGGAATAGACAAATGAGATGATTGCCGCTACCACCAAACATCCGGCGAGGAATCCGATGACTGATCTTCTTGAAGGCGGACTGATTTCAAGCTCTGTATTTGGAAAGAGCGTTCGGCGTGGCAAGGTCACGGCACCCGGCGGTATGGTGCATGGCTGGCTGAGGTTGCCTTCTTCTGTAAATACGGGTGTTCTAAGCAGTGCATAGTACCTGTCGATTTTCTCCGCGTCGGTACGTTTTGTCATTAGGCTGGTGACGATCCCGAGCGACAGTCCGGTGACCAGATAGAACACCATCTGCCACGGTAGTGACATTATTTGAGATCCCTCTACCGTGACAACCGCAAACTCAAACGGCGACCCCAATAGCCAGTTTACAAAGACTTCCTGCGTACTAATCCACCACGCCAGCAGAGCGCCGAGTGTCGAGGTCCATGCCGCCGCCGGTGTGGTACGCCGCCAGAAAAGTCCCAGCCAGAACGCAATACCCATCATGGGAGCAATCTTCCAGAGAATTTCCAGACCCTGAATCACTCCGTCTAGCCAGTAGGCATACAATACGCCAAGTGCCACGACGCCAACCGACACTATTCGAGCTGTCCACAGGTAATGAGAACTGTCCTTTTCCGGACGAGCTTTCCGATAAATGTTCTCGGTGAACAACGCTGAGGCGGCAATCATAAACGAATCGCACGAACTCATCACGGAAGCAAGCAATGTCGCCAGGAAAAGGCCGAGCATGCCCGGCAACATCTGAGGCAGGAATTCGCTGGCGAGTAGTCCATAAAGGTGATCCGGATTCAGGTCACGACCAAGGTAGTACGCGACGCCTGCCAGTCCTGTCAGACTCCACGCAACGGTACAAATCCTCTTTGTGAAACTTCCTACGACCAGTCCGAACTGACCTTCCCTTTCCGTTTTGCCCGCGGCGCAGTTGGCGAGAATGTGAGGCTGGGCGACAATGCCGATGAGGGCATTAATCGTAATTACGACAATGTAGAATACTCCGATGTCCCCGGGAGCGACAAGCGAGAACATCGCATCGCTGTTGATGGTGGATCGCATGCCATCGAGTCCTCCGACAGCCGATAGCACCACCGGTAGAAGGAGGAAGGAAAATATTATGGTCAGGATTCCCTGAATGAAGTCCGTGATGATCGCAGCGCCCAGTCCACCTGCCGTTCCATATCCCACGAAGAGTAGCGTCATCGAGATGATGGCCACGTTCGAACTGATGGCACCGTTGCTGGCTCCTTCGATAACAGCCCCCGACCCTTTCAACATGAGGCCGATGGTCGTGACCATCATGGCGATACTTACTACGGCGTAAAGGGCTGCGACGCTGCTGTTGTAGCGCAGTTCAAAAATATCTGCCGTGGTTAATGCACGGAAGCGGCGCATCATGGGCGCGATGAGCCAGTAGAACGGCGTAGCGAACAGGTAGAGCCATTGATACCAGATTCCGGAGAGACCTGCAGTGTAAGTCTTTGATGCGACACTAACGGCTTGATCGGAGTGCGTACCGGTTCCGAACGCGTGCATCGTCATCATCCACTTCCCGAATCGCCGCGGCATGATGAAGTCGCCGAGGCCCTTGATGCGTCGCATAACAAGAGCACCAGTGGCTGTAACGCCCACGAGGTAGGCGATGACGACCATGATGTCAACGGTCCCTATCCCAAACATAAATCTCCTCGCAGCCGTTGCATCTTCAGGCGTTCAACATCTTTCATAATGTCATACCCCACTGTAGGCACTGAAGCCTCCGTCGACAGGGAGAACAACTCCCGTAACGAACGAAGCCGCATCACTGCATAACCAT
>CBDUKH010000145.1:0-7271 GCA_965367755.1 uncultured Rhodothermales bacterium | reverse complement strand
CGCTGCAATTTGGCGACTACATTGTCCCACGTCTCTCCCATCTCGACATGATTTACTACAGGTTGCAAGGCCTGGTCCTCCAGACTAATCGCGCGGCCATCCCAGAATAACGTCGACATCCAGCCTGCATTTACGATCGGCATAGAGGTTCTGGTAGTTGCGCCTGCCACGCCGACGCTGAACGCGGCGGGGTCAGAAAATGCCGAAGTATTTTGGTGACAACTCGAGCACGAAATTGTGCTATCAATTGAAAGTATTGGATCGAAGAACAGGCGCTCGCCAAGTCTGATGCCTTCCACGGTCAGTGGATTGTCCTCTGGAATTTCCATTATCGGAAACTCATCAGACAATTCGAGCACGAACGGAGTTGGTCCTGAGGATGCGCTTGAGTCGCATCCTGTGGTCAGGGCCAATCCGATCATCAATATTACAACAGTGAACTTCATTCGAGATTGATACAGTCTACTGCTCGTCGATAGCGTCTATTGAAAAAACCGACGCTCCGTTGGCCTGAACAATTGCCTGTGCAGCTGCATTGCCCATAATCATGCCGTAGTCGTCGAAATCCCACACGGTCGGATTTGACAACCACTCGTCGAGGTTCATGACGAGCTCAACTTCCAGATCCTGACCATCAACATCGATGGAGAGTGGAAGCGAGACATCAAACGAGTAGTCGCCGCCACCGGATGGCCCGTTATGAATGCGGAACGTTTTGTCAACATCATAGCGGCCTTCAAAACGCATGTAGTGATAGCGCTCAGTTGTGCCATCGCCGTTGGGTGCCATCATCGGCCACAGCATATTGTCGAACTCTGTCGTGCGCTCAAGTGAACCAAAAGTATTTTCAGGACCGTCGACCCCGAATGTAAACGAGAGAGCAGTGTATTTACCGGCCGGTATGTCAAGATCACTGATGTGACGAGAGTCGTGATCTTCCTCGCTGCAGTATTGGGCATCATCAAGTGACAGAGTAGTCCCATCGGCACGATGCAGCTGCATGTTCGTGAGAATATACTCGATCAGCGTGACTGAGTAGTCGTGTCCGGCCTCGCTCGTGTAGTTCATTTGATTCAGAGCGAGATTCTGTCCGTCAATTTTATTGACAACATCCAAGCTCAGCGTTCCAGCTTGTGGGCCGGCCGTATCGCAGCCTGTCGATAAGAAGAGAACTGCAGCGAGTAAAAGGATCTGGCCGCCAAACGTGGATGACGTTTTCATGAGTTCGTGATTGTTGCGTAATTAGAAATGTGGTTGAAATTCGAGGCCGACAAATACATCTCGCGAATTGATTGTATTCCGACCAAATGGAGTTGAGAAATACTGGACGTTGAGACCGAGCGATGAAAGAGTCGTTGAATTAATAATTCTGAACGGATAGATAGCGCCACCAACTCCGGCCTTGACATATCTCTGGTGTGTCGGTAGAGGATTGTTAGCCGAGAATCCGACCGTAGGCTTCGTAATGGACCAAGTGCCTGTGGTCAAGACCTGTAGAAACAAAGCGCCACCAAATGGCGATACGCCCGTCTCGGCATGCCAGACCAGCTCGTTGCCAAAATCAGGTTTCACGTCGGAAATACAGTGGATGTCGCTGCCCGGTCGACACTCGGTAGTTGCAGAAAAGAGATACTGAGACGATCGGATTCGATATCCTGAACCGATCTGCAAATACGCAGGGAAGGGATAGAAACTTCTCCCGTAGAAAATCGAGCTCTGCAAATCTACCTGCCCCGTACCCGTACTGGGAGTATAGTTACGAGTATATCCCATCGGGACGAACGCAGTGAGATTAACAGCGACAGCATTTTTCGACGACTCAACACCCAGTACCGGAAGGAGAGACATCCGGCCTCCGAGTGTCGCGGTCCCAAATCCGAATACGCGAAACCGGAATGCCTGATCTCTTACAAAGGTTCGTTTGTACGGGAGGGATACGACGACCGTCACATTGTCTGTGATACCTGCTTCCGTATAGAGATAAAGGCTTCGATCTCTATAGGTGTCACCAGGAAGTCCCTGTACGTAGTCCGTTGTTCGTCCGTCAAAAGTGTATTGTTCTGCTGAGGTGATATTTCCGTAGAACATTTTCACGTACGAATGACCCTTCGGCTGAGTCCATGCTTGACCATGAACACTAGCCGTATATAATCCGCAGCACAAAAAAGATACAATGCATACTACTCCCGTCATCTTCGAACAAAGACGCCGTACTGTTCGGTTGTCCGAGATCAATGCGTGTATGCGATCGGGTTTCATTCCACTGAAAGGGAAATCGTTATCCTAGTTGTCAGGTGCGCCTTGCGTGATCCACTCACGGATCGTGTTGAGTTCTCCGGAGGTAAGGGGAGTACCACCAAAAGGCATCTGTTCGCCGATGCTGGCGGTACCTTCCAATTTCATTACGAGGTAGCTTCCATCTGGATCGCCACGAAGGATGTCGCACGTATCAAGCTGAGCTGCTTCGTTGCCTGGTCCCATCATGCTTTCAGCGCTGTTCACTGAGTAGTTACTCGGCGGAGATGACGAGGCACCGTGACAGAATTCCGAACTGCAGGAGTTGTTTGCAAGGATCGGCTTAACGTCGTTTGCGAACGAAACGGTAGATGCGGGATATGCACTGGCATCGTAAGTAGTGACACAACCAGCGTTGTCTTCGTTTGCACTAACATGTTCGCAACCCATGTAAAATAAGGTGGCTACAACTAATAGGGCTAGGCGAATAGGCTTCATAGCAAGAGTCATTAGAGTGAGTGTTTGAATGCTGGAAAGTATCAGTTTCGACGTGTATTAGAAGATTATTAGGACGGATGCGACATATTACAGGTCATCAACCCGCTTGATCTGGTGATTAAATGTGTCAGCGATGTAAAGAGTCTGATTGACTTCGTCGTAGTAAATTCCCTGAGGCGAATTCAGTTTTGCGTTTGTCGCGACGGTAGAGTCTGGAGAAAATCCAGGTTCGCCTGTGCCGACGAGCGTCGTGATCATGCCAAAAGGATCGACTTTCCGGATCACATGATTTCCGGAATCGGCAATATAAATGTGATGGTCTTCGCGAAAGATGACATCGGTCGGGGCGTTGAGCTGAGCCTGACGGGCGTTTCCGCCGTCGCCTGAATAGCCAGCGACGCCTGTACCTACCACTGTAGTAACCTGACCCGTGATAAAGTTGATGCGTCGGATACAATGGTTTTCAGTATCCGCTATGTAGTAAGCCCAATCGTGCGTATTCATGGATGACTTTCCGCCGGGAGGTGTTCCGTCGGCTGTCGGGAAGTTGAACAATGCATCTTCTTTCATGCCATCGGCAAAGCCTTCCGCGCTGCCAGCAAATGTCGAGATCTGTTCGTCCTTGGAGATCTGTCGGATCCTCTGATTACGCTGGTCAGAAATATAGACCAGGCCGTCGGGATCAAAGACGACACTACTTGGCAGGTCGAAGGAAGCGGTGCTTGCGGGCCCACCATCACCGGCGAAACCCTGGCCTTGACCGTAGGTCGACATAAGTTGCAGACTGGCACCGTTAAAAACTTTGACCTTTGAATTCGCCCAGTCGGTCACGAAGAAATGACCGCTTTGATTGATCGCGATATCGGAGGGATAGTCGAGATCGACCTGGTCTGCAGCTCCTGAGGAACCGTCGCCGGCAATTCCGGTCCCGATAAAGGAAAAGATGTCGCCCTGGGGAGTAATGCGTCGGATGGCATGATTCGCCCAGTCCACGACGTAAACTTCTCCAGTCTGTGATAACGTCAATGGAGCCATGGCAACATCGACGGGAAAATTCAAATGTGCAGAGAGTGCCGGGCCGCCGAGTCCATCAGCGCCGGATTCTCCGGCAATACCGGCGACGTTGCAGAGGATACCCTGCCCCTGACAACCAGCCTCGCCAACGTCCAGATCTTCGGACTCAAGAAATTCTTCGAAGGATGGGGTAAAATCACATCCTGCACCAAGAAGCGTACAGCTGACGAGTACAGCCAGAGAAAGTCGTTGTAATGGTCGTTCGACGTGCATAGTAGGTTACTTCGCGCAGGTCCCCAAACCGGGTCTGGCAAGAAGAAGTGAGTGATCGTCCGATAGCGAAACGATGACGCGTAGAAAGGGCGGAGCCGCCCGCCAATAGATATCGACTGACGGCTCCACTATTTCAATACCGGAAGAAGGGCAGGCCTAGTGGCCCAAATCTACCTTCCATGTCTGATGGTTGAACGTATCAGCGATGTAAAGAGTGTGATTACTCTCATCGTAGCCGACACCCATCGGACGGTTGAGTTTTGAGTCGATGGCCAGTTCACCACTTGTTGCCGATCCACGAACGCCGGTTCCGGCTACGGTAGTAATAATACCGTTGGAATCGATCTTACGGATAGCGTGATTCTGCGAATCAGCTATGTAGAGGTCTCCGTCGTGTGAGTAGTAAACATCGGTTGGAGCATTCAACGTTGCCGCAGATGCGGGTCCACCATCTCCGGTGTACGAGGCATCACCGTTTCCAGCGATCGTAGTAACTTCAGCCGTTGCAACGTTAATCTTGCGGATACGATTGTTATTCGTGTCAGCTACATAGATAAAAGTGCGATCGTCGTTGATTGCCATCTTGCCACCTGGCGTTGCGTCAGGACCTTTCGGAGCGTCAAACTTGGCCGCTGTTCCAATGCCGTCAGCAAACCCACGTTCTCCGCCTGCGAATGTCTCAATTATGTTAGTAGCTGCATCGACTCGACGGATCTTGAAGTTTCCTTGATCAGAGATAAACATGTTGCCATCAAAGTCGAAAACAAGACTGCTCGGGATGTCCATCTTCGCTGCAGTTGCAGGTCCATTGTCACCTTCGTTGCCCTGCGTCGTACCGACAGCAGCCGAGACCTGATCAGTATCTTTGTCGATCTTCTTGATCTTCCAGTTGTGCCATGAAGCCAGATAGTAGTTGCCATCGTCGCCAATGGTAAGTCCAACCGGATGGTTCAGATCGATATCGGTGGCCATTCCTGCAGAATCGTCTCCAAGATTACCTGAACCAATTACCGTGCGAAGGTTGCCAGTCGAGCTGACTTCTCTCACGCGGTGGTTATTCCAATCGACAATGTAAAATTTACCCTGACTACCAATAGTGATATCCATTGGCCAGTAGTGAAGAGCATTAGCAGCTGGGCCGTTGTCACCAGCAGAACCAGCTTCACCGGTCTTGCCGGAAATGTGACACAAAACACCTGCGCCGCCGCATGCTTCTGGTGTCGGAGTTTCATCAGGTACGTAGTTGCTATCGCACCCGGAAATTAATATTGCAGCGCCTACGAGTAATGACCCGAGCGGGCGACTGCCTTTCTTTATAAAAGGAACTAACCCTTCCATTGTTGTTGACCTCTAGTGGATGAAAAATATAACTTGATTTTTAAAGGCTAGCTTTGGAAGCTATTGTATTCTTGAATTGTAAGATTCACCCTCTGCAAACATCGAACCGCACGCGACGAAGTCGCCATCTATCAACTTTGATGTGATCTTTTGCTCGCCAGAGAATGCGTGTTTAGCGCCTCTGCCGGACACAATTGTATACGAGCGGAAGTGACAATCTCGTCATAGAATAGGCAGGAATATCAAAACCTAAACCCACCTCATATTATCATTCTGAGATCCATATTCAGAATTCCGCCCATACGTATCATTAGGCGGCAAAGGTCCACAAGTAGTTTATACAATCTACTTAAACCCTGCTGCTGATAACCATGTAAGCAAAATGCTTACAACAATGATTCAGTTCATTAGCTGCTGAAGAAATTGTGAGCAGGCGGACAAATTTCTTCAGGTCAACTTCAAACATCAAGTCAACAAATCGCAATTAGCGTCAGGGCTGAATGTAACTCAGAACAGTACACCCTGACAAGAGGCTACTCCGGTAGCTCCTTAATATTTATGTTTTTCCAGCGCACCTTTATTCCACCACCGTCATGGATCTGAAGGACGATTGAACCTGAGGCGCTGCCGATCTTATCGTCGGTGATCTGGATCATTTCCGTACCATTCAGCCACGTCGTTACCGTACTGCCGACTGCCCGGATCCGCATGGTATTCCATTCGCCCATTCTAAGGGCACTATCAAGGTGAGCTGCTGGCTTGACAAGCCAGCCACGGCCGTACGATTCATAGATACCCCCCGAGTTGTTACCAGGCGGTGCAACTTCAGCCTGCCAGCCGGTAATTTTGGTACCCTCGACGGATGATCGAAAGAAAATTCCGCTGTTTCCATCAGCTTCCTGACGGAAATCAACGGACAGGTCGAAGTCTTTGAATTGTTGCTGCGTCGCGAGGTAGCCATATTGTTCATCCGGTCCACTCTCGCAGATCAGCTCACCATCTTCAACATACCATCGCTCTGTTCCGTAGACGGTCCATCCAGTCAGGTCCTTACCGTTGAAAAGCGACGTCGAACCAGTTGCATCATCAGACTGTCTGGAACTCGCGCATCCGACGGTCAATACGGCGATTAAGACAGTAAATAAGTATCTGGAGGCAGTTTCCATGGCGGTGAACTACAGTTTGCGGATTTTGATATTTCTGAAACGAACGGTATGCCCATGATCCTGAAGTCCAATCGGACCGGATTGTGTCCTACCGTAGGCTGGATACTGGCTGAACTTGCTTGCGGCGACGAGTTCTTCCCACTCGGTTGACCCGAATTCATATTCGACCGTTTTCTGCCCATTGAGCCAATGTTCTACATGGTTACCGTTTACTATTATCCGTGCGGTATTCCATTCGCCGACCGGTTTCATTGATCTCACCATAGAATCGTGGAGATCATAGTTGTCGCCTGTCCGATGTGTGGGTCCCCATCCTTCAGCCTGGGTCACCATATACGTTTCGTCGTCGATGAGCTGGAATTCGGGGGCATTGGCCCAGATCGGGTCTGTTTCGTTTTCGATCACGCGATAGAAGATTCCACTATTGGACGTATCCTGGAGGATAAAGTCGACTGTTAACTCGAAGTCACTAAACGATTCGACGGTTACGATCGAACCACCATCACCGGTTTCACTGCCGCCGCTGGTACCTACTGTTAGTAGCCCGTCCTCGACCCACCAACCCCGGTCAGGAAAAGTCTCCTTATTATAAGCTCTCCATCCGTCGGTAGATTTTCCGTCGAACAACAACTGCCAACCGGCATCGCGCTCGGCTTGAGTCAACGTATTGTGACTGACTTCAGCGTGTTGTGAGCTTTCATCCGCTGCATCTTGCGCGCCGCTTCCGTCTCCACTTACGCACCCGCC
>CBDUKH010000144.1:0-7353 GCA_965367755.1 uncultured Rhodothermales bacterium | reverse complement strand
TAGTCCGGGTTGTCCGAAATAACGAAGCGATCACGAGGGCATTCACCAAGCTGTAGTTACGCGGCGTCCGTCCGGCGAAGTGGCAGTATCCGTCGAGGGAGAGATATCACCCAGCGAGAATCTGCTCCCAGATCGAACTGATCTTCGGGCGTCCAAATTTTCCAAGTGAAGAACGTCTTACCCATGTGTCCGAGCTGACTCGGAAACGTAAGAATCGTACGGGACAAAGAAGTTTACCCACAATTGATCACTAATATCCTAATGCTTATCGTTGTACTCGATTTGGAATAACTACGATTAGTAATGCCGCCTTTCTGCGGTAACGAATGTCCGGTTCAAACGATATTACTTCGCTGTTGGATCGAGCGAGAGGTGGCGATTCTTCTGCACTGGAGGAACTCATCCCTCTGGTGTATGACCAGCTTCGATCGCTTGCCCACAAGCAGAGGCTTCGGCAGGGTGAGTTCGAAACGATGAATACGACGGCACTCGTACATGAAGCCTACGAAAAATTATCGCGCAGCAATCCGGCATACGCTGACCGACAGCACTTTTTTCGCGTAGCTGCGAAAGCGATGAGAGAGGTCCTGGTTGACCACGCCAGAAAAATCGGGCGCGAAAAGCGAGGTGGTGGTATTCGCCCGCTTGTTCTCGATGAGAATCTTCTCGTTCCCGAAGAAGAATCGGGTCGGCTGCTAGCCCTTGATGCAGCGCTTGACGAATTAGCGGGTCTCGATTCGCGTCAAGCTCAGGTTGTTGAATTGCGTTACTTCGTAGGCATGACGATAGCAGAGGCAGCGGTTGTACTCGACCTCTCCCCTGCAACCGTCAAGAGAGATTGGACTGCCGCCCGGGCGTGGTTACACCAGTCATTGTCGAAAGCATCATGAAGCCGGGCGAACGACATTCACTTATTTCCAGGCTCTTTTTGGATGCCCTTGACCAACAACCGGAGCACCGTCGTGCCTGGCTTCACTCGGCAACGGATAACCATGAAATCAGATTCACCGTTGAGGAAATGCTTCGGGCACATGATATCGACGACGGGTTGTTGGATCGCCCTCTGTTGATTCGATCGGAAGTAAACAATGTGGGCGTTGTCGATGACGTTAAAGGAAAACGCGTCGGCCCGTGGGAAATCCAGGATAAACTTGGAGAAGGGGGGATGGGGGTCGTTTATCGTGCCCGAAGGGCCGACGGACTCTATCAAAGGACGGTCGCACTGAAGATTCTGGCACCAGGAAGTACACTATCCACAGGTGACCGCTTTGCCAGGAGACTGGTCGCGGAACGTCGAATACTCGCGCGCCTCGATCACGAAGGAATCGCTCGGATGTACGATGGCGGCATTAGCAGCGATGGCGTTCCGTACCTCGCGCTTGAACTAGTCGATGGCGAACCGATTACTGTCTACGCAAAACGAAAAGGATTGAATATCAATGAACGAATTGCGTTGTTCATCCGGGCCTGCGACGCGGTCGCGTACGCGCATAGAAACCTGGTCGTCCATCGTGACCTGAAACCCGCTCACGTCCTTATTGCTGACGACGAAGGCGGTGGTCTACCAGGTGTCAAACTTTTGGACTTTGGTATATCCGCATTATTAGAGGCAACTGACGACGACGGGCAAACGCTGCTAACGGTTCCGAGAGCTCTGACGCCAACGTATGCAGCTCCTGAGCAATTGACAGGAGAAAATATCTCTACCGCATCCGATATCTATTCGCTGGGGATCATTCTCTACGAGCTATTGTCCGGTGTACGGCCTTACGAACTCACGGGGAAAACTGCTGCGGAAGTTGAGCGCCTCGTCGTGAATGCAGATCCACTCTTCCCGAGTTCTGTTACAGCTCCGGACATCCGGCGATCACTGCAAGGGGATTTGGACACGATTGTAATGAAGTCGTTAGCCAAGGAGCCCTCCAGGCGGTATAACTCAGCTGATGCATTTGCCGATGATCTGAGAAGATATCTGGCACGGACACCAATTCTGGCCAGGCCGTCTACTCTGGGGTATCGAGCCGGGAAATATATCAAGCGTCATAGTGTCGGTGTAGGTGTTACCGGGGCTACATTCTTGCTGATCGTTTTGATGACCGCAGTTTACACGATTCGATTAGCTGCAGAACGGGATCTAACCGCTGCAGCGCTGGACCGCTCGGAGCGGACTCTCCAATTTCTTCGAACCGTTATTGCTGCAGGTGGAGTAGAAGAAGGCGACCCTGACACGCCTATTGGAGTCGTTTTAGACAGTGCGGCGGTGCAAGCCCTGAACCTTGACGATGAACCCACAATTGCCAGGTCAATACATCTCACACTTGGAGGAGTTTTCCGAGACCTTGGAAAGATGGATGCTGCAGAGACTGAAGCTAATCGAACGATCGCTTTGTTTAGCGAGAGCGAACGCGACAGCGATTATGGACGAGCGTGGCATCTCCTTGGCATGGCGCGAATGGGGCAAGATGATTTTGACGGTGCCCTGGCCGCGGTAGAAATAGCCCTTGCCTATCTACCAGTAGCTGAACAAATTTCTTCGGTCGAACTTGTCCGGTCTCGTGCCTCCGCACTAAACACTTATGGCGATGTCTTATCTGAATTGGAAGGGCGGATGGAAGATGCTGAAGCTGCCTATGAAGAATCGATCCACCTGTATCGTAGAATAAATGATTCCGCGGTTACCAACCCGCTCGCAGGGCTAGGGATCGTATACAATATTGGAGGGCGACAGGAAGAAGCAATACCATTGTTCGAAGCTATTGTCGAGTCTCTTCGCGTAGAGTTTGATCGGCCACACTATCGACTGGGAATCGCGTTGTCTAATCTCGGCGCTACCTTGAATGATTTGGAACGATATGACGAGGCGAGGCCCTACCTTCGGGAATCTGTTGACGTGTTTGATGCGACAGTGGGCCGTTCTCATCCCAATGCAATGATTGCTCACGTCACTTATGGGCTCCACTTGAATCGGGCAGGAAGGTTCGAAGAAGCGATTGAAGAGGGGAAAAAGTTTGTCGCAACTGCGATTGAATCGTTCGGTCCGGATCATTCGTTGACAGCCTTTGCGCAAAACGTCGCCGGCCAATCCTATTGCGATGGAGGGCGCGCTGCCGAAGGAGCTGAACTGCTGAGACTGAGCACTGAGACGCGCCGGAGCGTGTTACCCCCCGGGAATTGGTTGGTCGCTAACGGTGAAAGCTTGTTGGGGGCCTGCTACTCAAAGGTCGGTCGGATGGAGGACGCTGAACAGTTGTTATCGTCGAGCCATAAAGCCCTCTTGGAAATTCTTGGCCCGGAGCACATCAAGACGATCGAAGCCGGCCAAAGACTGCGGGCTTTTTATACGTCTGCCGGTCTGACTGATAAAGCTGAAGTGTTACCGGATTCGTAGGATTCCGGTGGCAGCAGAGCCGGGCGGTTTGGAAAACATGAGCATCCCCGTGCCAGTGCACATCTCTGAAACGGGAGTTCGAATATTCGTCTCGAACCAATGAGCCAAATTTAAGGAGTACGTCGGATAGTGTTGTAGAGGCAGATTATTTCTGACTGTTGCGACCTGACGGAAACCGGTAGGGTTGCTCGATCTGCCGGAACTGGACGGAACAATGGTATCCGTCGAAAAACTGACTCCTATCATGTGGCGATTTACATTTCTTGCAGCACTTCTGTGCTTATTAATAAGCGGGACCACTACGGCTCAGGTCGTTGACAGCGTGAATATGCAGATATTCACGTATAAGTACGGCTACTTTGACTTCCCATATCACAATTGTGGCGCCGGAATCTATGCGACATGGCCTGATGTAGGAAAAAAAGGGGCACCGAACGGATATAGTGCGTATTCGCTCGTTGCCGAGGGGAAGCCTGAAGATGGGTTTTACATCCCAAGCATTGGTCAGACCGGGACAAGAGCAAACGTCAATATCTTCGTTCCTGATGGACACTACGGCCTTTGGTCGATGGGCACCGGAGGTCAGGGAAGCGAATCAGGTTACGAAACATGCGCGGATTGGGGGGCTCTGTACGAAAGCATAGCTGCTGGCGCGCGGTTACCCGGGCCATTTCAGATTTCAAAGTGGTATGCAGTATGGACAGTTCCGAATGGAAAGCCCGTTGCTGACTTCGATTGGGTCCACACCGAAGGCCTCTCTGTAGAATTCGACGGGAGTTTTGACAAGTCGTTTGAGGCGGAGGATGGTAAGAAAATTCCAGTTGCGTCCTATTCGTGGGATATGGGCGACAATACGATGCGCGCGGGTCCTGCGTTTACACATTCGTACTCCGAGCCTGGCACGTATAGTGTTACGTTGACCGTTACTGATAACGATGGCGAAACGGAAGACATAACGAAGCAGGTTGAGGTGAGTGGACTGGTCCTCCAGTACGAGGAAGAGATTGTTCAGCGCTCCGTCGTTGTCGGTGAAACATTTACCGTGATCGGAAAAGTAAAGAACATCGGATTAATCAACGCTGCAGAAGTTCGGGTTCGGCCATTGTTTGGGTTTTTGCCTGAGTTTGTCGAGAGCGATGAACTCATGTCTACCGACGCTACGAGAAGTAGTCCGGCTCAGTCGACAACTGAGCAGATTTTTTCAAATCTTGGCCCTGGACAACAGGTAACCTTTACGCAGATCTATACTGTTGTCACCGGTGCAACTCGTGATTGTGATATTCTCACTGAAGATTGTGAGGACGACGATATTCCCGTTACTGTTCAGTGGGAAGCCACAGCGGCGTTCGTCAGTGGTGTGGATGATGATGGGAATCGCGCGAAAGTCCGAGACAAATGTACGGAGTCTGTTGAATGTCCACTCAACAAGATGCTGGTTACACCGGCGCCCTTAAACGCATCACTCAATTTGACGACAGATACCGGAAGTTCGTCGAGTATTCCTTCAGGTATTGAACGGAGAAGGACAACAGTTGGTAATAACTTGCTCGCCCAACATATCGACCCTCTCACGTCAAAGTGTCACTCGGGCTGTGTTGAGGTAGAGGTTATTGTTACCGACCCTCAATCTGATCCCGTCGAAGGAGCAGTTGTTGAGCTGTCTGCAGCGGATTTTGGAGATCCAATTGTGCCGCAGGGAAGCGGGATGTTCTGCTCCGAAGATGCGACACCATCCTGTGGTTCAGCCCTGACTCTCGACCCGACCGGACCGGATGGGAAAAGGACCGCCCGATTCTGGTTTCCCGGAGTCACAGAGCAGTCAGAAGGAACGATTAAGGTAACTGCCCGTGCCACCGGCTTTGCAGCGACAGAGTCAGTTCAACAAATCACAGTCAAACCAACAAATTTGGGACTCTTACCAAACGGACTGGCCATGGGTCTCACGACTACAACCCCGCGTCAGAACGAAATGGAAGCGTGGAGACTCGTGGCGTCAATTAATAACGGTTCGCGCGTCTCGCTAGTAGATCCGCTGTGTGGAGCAATGAACGTTTTGCGGAAGAAGCGTGCTTCACGATCGATAGGCGACTTTGTGAGCGACGCTTTCGACACGGCAATGAACGATGTTTGTGGCCGACAGTTAACCATTTACGAGGGGTTGGTTGAAAACAACGAGTTGTTTGCACCGGATGTCGTGAGTCTGCTTGAAGGAGTTGACGCGCTTGCAGATATCGCCTCGTTGGATTGGTTCTTGAAAGAATATCGTCACTCACTCGTTGGAGCTGCTGACGACGTCAGCTTACAGCCAGCAGTTCCATTCCTCAATCGTAACAGTGATTTTGCCGACAGAATTACTGCAGCAGTAAAAGCGCTTGGCGAACAATACAAATCAACCGGCATTGTTCCAGGTACTGCTTTAAACATTTACGAGGTTTCGTATCGGAGTGCAGTCAGCGATTTCACATCTGCGTTGTTAATGAAGTATAGCACAACGGGTGGAGGCGCCATTGACCTGACATCATACATCGACGACGGTTACGATGCATCCAAATGGTTGACCTTTGATAGCCAGAACTCGGCTATCACGAACGCAGTAGCGACTAAGTCGGATGTCGAATTGAGTATCACATTGGGCACTTCTTCGATGGCCAAAGCCTTCGGAACTGAGAATATTGCGACCGGTCAAATACTAGTGGTCGATTTTGGAACGGAGGCTGAAGAAGTAGTGCAAGTGTCCTCTATTTCAGATTCGGTTCTGGCACTGACGACTCCCTTGCAGTTCGATCATCCTATCGGAACATCGGTAGCGCGAATCGACTCCCTGGCGGTCGGTCCTCCGTTAGCTCCCGTCGCAACAGGTAATGCCAGCGGGCTACCCGGGAAGTCGCTCACTCCGACGTTGTCCTGGTACACCCGTTCACCTGCCTCAACTTACGAAGTTGAGGTGTCAACGGACGCCGAATTTGCTAACATCGTTCAGGCACACGGAAGCCTTGAAGATGCCGAGGTCACACTAGATCCTCTTGGGGACAGAGTGAAGTACTACTGGCGAGCACGGGCCACGAATAATATTGCTACCGGACCGTGGTCTGAGGTTTTTTCGTTCGCCACCGGGTCACCAGCGGGAGATAACCTGAATGAGGCCTTGACGTTATCACTGGATTTACCCTCAAGTTACGTGAGCTGGAATATTGGGACAGCGATGGAATCGGGTGAGTTGCAATCGTCGTGCGGGCTTGGCGATAATTCAATCTGGTTCGCGTTAAGTCCTACGTCGACCGGGTCAATTGGAATAGAAAGTTTTGAATCTGACTTCAACACTGTCCTGAGTGTTTGGTCTGGTTCTTCTCATCCACTTCAGGAGATTACGTGTAATGACGACTGGCAGGATTCACGCGGCGACATTACCACGAGGTCGTACGTTGATTTCGACGCTGTAGCTGGTACTACCTATTATGTTCGTGTAGCAGGAGTAGACAATGAAGAGGGACTGGCCGTTGTGAGAACACGAATGCCAACCACAGTCGACGTTGAAACCGAGGTACCTGCATTTACAGAAAGGCTTGCACTTTCAGTTTATCCTAATCCAGTATCGACTACAGGGACGATGGAAATTCAGCAGTCAGAATCTGGACGGGCTACTATCGAAATGTTTGACACTCTTGGAAGGCGAATATCAAAGTTATCACATATTGACATGACATCGGGGACGCACTCGATAGCGTTCAATGCGGATCACTTGCCATCAGGCGTTTACTTACTTCGAGTAACAACTGAATCAGAATCTATTACACGACCATTCACCGTAGCCAGGTAGGCGCAGTGTTATTTATTGTACGCGCACCGCAAGTCAGATGAGCAACAAGCGCCGGATTTAGTGCGCGAAGCAGAAATATGGTATACGCTATTTCCGATCCGTCAAAACCGGTAAATATTCGACCCACGGGCCAACATCGTCACGGTAT
>CBDUKH010000143.1:0-7505 GCA_965367755.1 uncultured Rhodothermales bacterium | reverse complement strand
ACTCGCCGGCCACTTCCGGTTTTGCGTGCTGAGACCGCGTGGTTGTGCGGTTTCGGTGCCGCGTCACTACAGCGCTACGCTCTGGTAGTGACGCGGCTGACGTCATCGGATTTCCACCATTCCGGTTCATCGTCCATACGGACGATGACCGTCATTGTGCCATCGTCCCCATCTTGCACCGGTAACTCGGATTCGTAGCGGAACACATCGTCCAAACCGCAACTCAGCGCATCGGCGATACGATGAGCGACTTCCAGGGACGGCATGCGCTGACCGCGTTCGATGCCGTTCAGCGTCTGCCTGCTGACATCAATCTCTCTAGCGAGTTGCGCCTGCGACATGTTGTCGTCTTCAACACGCAGCTTTCGGATTCGGTTCAAGATCGCCATTTGTCAGCCTCAATAGATTTCCATCGTCGTGCGAAGATGAATTCACGTGCATGAACTCATTGACCAGGACGTCACAAACTCGGGCACCCGGTGTCTAAGATCCGAGCATCCGGTGTCACAGATCTGGGCACCCCATGTCACGTTTTTGGACAGCACCTGTCATTAATCATAGACATTCTGGGTCGACAGAACATGTTGCTCAACCGACAACCGCGTCATCTCCCGGTGAGATTCTTGGATCGCGCGCGTGCTTAGCAAATAGAGCCTCGCCGTGCGGCTCTTGTCACTATTGCTTTCCTCTCGCTGAAGTCTTGAGATAAGAGCTAAATGTGTCACGCATCTGTCGGGATTTCACAATCAATCCATAGGTTACCAAAGGACTTCACATTCTAGTTTCGTTCCCAATTAGAACTTTCCGCCCGGCGCGAATCTCACAACAACACAGACTTCTTTATTCATTATGAATGTGCACAGCCTCAAGTTAGCTCCTATCTCAGGCATTGGTGATGGACGCTTGGCTGCCAAACCAAATTACCCTTTCACTTCGGAAAACCAGTGTGGTTGCGGTGCAGCTGCGGCTTGATCTGACTGACGCAACGGTGAAACTCATTCGGTTATCGGTGGCCAGAAGTTGGCGTCAATAACTTTGGAATTGCGTCATTCGTCCGGCATGACCGTGATTCTGTCGCGGAAGCCAGCGGACTGGCAAGATTTGGACTTGAAACTGGCTGAGAATGCCTTATAACTGTTGGATGCTCTGCCGAGGTTCATCCCCGGGCCAATCATTGGTGCCGGAAAGTTGGGCAGCGGCAGGCCGGGAATAGGTGACTCACCTGCGACCGGGTTTCGGGGTGCTGAATTCCGCGGTACTAATTGCGCGGAACAAGGTCCCGTTGAGCATCGCGGTTATAGAGGTAAGGCGAGGCTAACCGAAGTCGCCTACCACATAGGAGTTGCTTTGGGTCGCCTCCTTCTTCAAGCGACAAAACAGGATTCGCTGCTTAGTGCCTGGCGGCGGATTCGGCGCAACGGCAAGAATTCGACCGCGGACGAAACTGTCGCCGCGATCGAACATTTCGAGCACGACGTTCTCCTAAACATCAAACGAATACAATCTGCGGTCCGCAGAGGCAAGTTCGTATTCGACCCTCAGAAGGGTGTTCTGAAGAAAAAATCTGGCGGATCGATACGTGGAATCGTTATGGCGTCCGTTCGAAACAGAATTGTTGAGCGGGCGCTGCTCGATTGTATGCAAACGCATGTGAAGTTCGTCAGAAGCGTAATCACTCATCCCACGAGCGTCGGTGGCGTTCCCTATCGAAGTGTTCCGCACGGGTTGAAGATAATCCGAGACGAAATGGATTCAGGCGCTGAGTTTTTTGTAAGGTCGGACATCTCCGGTTTCTTTGACAACATTCCTCGTCAGGCTGTACTGGAGATTCTGGCCAAGCAAATTGACGACGCCGAATTCTTAGAATTGATTGATGCTGCGACTTCGGTGACGTTGGAGAACGAGGCTGCGCTCGGCGAGGACCGCAAGGCATTCCCTACCGCGACAGATGGTGTTGCACAAGGGTCACCGCTTTCGGCACTGTTTGGCAATTTGTTGCTTTACGAATTCGATCGACGATTTAATGAGCGCGGTGTGTCTTGCGTTAGGTTTATTGACGATTTCTTGATCCTAAGCAAATCGGAGAAGAAGGCAAGAAAAGCTTTCGAAAGCGCCAAGCAAATGCTCGAGGAGCTGGGCTTGGAATGTCACGACCCATTCTTTGCGAACTCGAATCAGGACAAAACTGAAACTGGTCACGTTAATCACGGATTCGTTTTTCTTGGTTATGACATTCGTCCGGGCATCATGCAACCGTCGAAGAAAGCACGGAAGAACCTAATCAACCTCTTAACTAATGCAGTCGCGGATGGAAAGAACGCAATTCTAGACGTAAGTGCCGAACAAGATAGTTTCGCGAGACCCGGTCGCTACGTTCAGACTTTCTCAAAGGTTGACCGAACTACGAGAGGCTGGGGAAACTCTTTTGCTTACGGAAATTCGCCAGCTACAACAAGTGACCTTGATAAGAAGATAAATGGATTGGTCACGGAATTTGTTCGATGGTATCGAAAACACTCAAGACACTTTGATTGGAAGGAAAAACGCCGAGCATTTGGAGTTTGCCTCCTATCGGACATCGAACCAAAGAGCCTGGAGGATCTACCATTCGTAATCGAATCTAAGTCTGGATTTCGGATGTCAAAGAGCACAATTACAGTATCAACCGACGGTTCGGTGATACAGAGTAAGCGGAACCGAAAAAAGGGGCCAGGCGGATGGGCATACGTCATCCACGAACACGAAGAAGAGAGTAGCGGACAGGAGTTGCAGACAACAAACAACCGTATGGAACTGATGGCCGTTGTTTCAGCGCTGAGACGAATAAAACCGGGCGGCTCCGTATTGATCCGAACCGACAGTCAATATGTGTCAAAAACTGTTAATGACCAAAACGTAATCAAGAAGAATTTCCAGCTTTGGCGGGAGTTTCAAGAGCTATCTGAGACCAGGAAGGTAAAGATCATTTGGGTCAAGAGTCACTCTGGTGATCCGCATAACGAGCGAGCAGACGAACTAGCAAACCAAGCCGCCCACGCAGCGCAGGAGTCAAGTTCCCAAGCTGCTTGCTAATCAGGTGCCCGCGACTCGAGCTTTTGATGGCGCGCTTGGCCATCCTTCGTTCGAGGGGGAATCCCTGTCACCGCCGCGAGAGGGCGGCCACGGTCCCAAACTACAATTGCGCATAATACGTATTGAGCAAGCCGATCACCTGGTCAGTAACCAGCAACTCAAATCATCTCACAATGAACGAGGTCTACTGTAAGCTCGCGGCCACAGATATTCATTGGCGTGGAAAGTACTCCCTGTGGCGAGAGTCATTTTCGGATTCATACATCTCCTCGGCATCTTGGACGGCTAGTCGAAGATCCCTAAGACGGCGGTGCCGTCTTCAAAGGCACCTAGCTGAGACGCCCGAATAACACCATGAGCGCGTGACTTGACACCACCTTCGTCAACCAAAGCGTGATGCGCATTCCCCACATAAGGTAGTCGGGAAGATCCCTATGTCACGTATGTGATATATCGACCATATTTACTGCTCCTTGTGCCGGCTTCGTCTCATTGTCGGCGTATTAACAGCCTCGGGAGGCATATCGATGGTCCGCATCCGCTCAAACCGTACCAGTTACTCGGCAACCCTAGCTACCTGTCTCCTGCTTGTATCGCCATTCGCATATTCTCAGTTCAATGAAGGTGATCCACCCGACGTGGAGCTCTGCGGCACTTCTACAGCAAGTCGCTTAGCCACTGCAGCAGCTTGTGGCGCCGGCAGTGTAGCGGTTTGTGCGGTTGACGGATTTGGTAATTCGGAATTTTCAGGATGCTACAGACCCCAGCCCTCTGTCTTGGTACCCCCAGATTTCCCTGAAGTAGGCGAAGGCGGCGTGTCGCCTACAGGACCAGAACCTGCCAACCCTGGCGAGGAACTGGATCGTGGGCAGGCAGATGAAGAGGAAATGCATGGCAAGGAATGCGGTGGAAATCCCATCGATATTGGATCGGGCAATAAGTATCAATTAGAAATTGACTACTCAGGCCCCGGTGCTCTCCCGCTTAGAATTACACGCCATTACAACAGCAAAGGCGCAGACTGGAGCACGCACAAGGGACTATTTGGCCAAGGGTGGACGAGTAACTTCGAAGAAAAAATCGTCGCCTTCTCGGAAACAGACCCTTCAGTCTCTCCGAGAATCGAGAAGGTCATTATCCAAAATGAAACTGGCCATCGATTCCAGTTGACATCCACTGACGACGGGCCATGGCTTGCCACGAACGGACGGACAGTCGTATTTCAGCAGGACCCAACAAATGACTACTGGACGTTCTTAGACGGCACCACAGCTAAAGTATTCCAGCCCTCCGGGCACATTGACTCGATCACGCACGAGAACGGTGAGTTCCTGACATTTCAGTATTCCGAGTATGAGGTCACGCCCCAGATTAGCGACTTGCAGCTCGACTCGGTGACACACAGTTCAGGCGCACAAATATCGTTCACATACGATACCTTGAGACGAATCCTTACGGTAACGGATTCGGAGTTACACCAGTATAGCTATACGTACACTGGCCATAATCTGACAAAAGCAACATTACCCGCCGCGAATAACGGCGTTGATGAGATTGCCTACAAATACGCAGACTTGAATTACACTAGCCACCTTACTGGTAAGCAGTACCTTCCATGGCCATCCGACTTTGCAACGTGGAAGTACAATGCCGACGGGCTGGCAATTAGCAGTGAACACAGTATCAATGTCGATAAGTTCCAGCTTGCGTTTGATTTTGATTCGCCTCTGGCAGTTAAGAGAACAACGACAAACGCCTATGGCAAAGAAACTGAGTACACGTTTACCAAGGTAGGCGGCGATTATCGCTCCACGTCGGTCGACGGGATTGCCCACGGCACTTGTCAGGCCACAAATCGCTCCTCTACCTACGACGCCAATGGCTACTACGACCTCGTCGTTGACCGGGAAGGAAACACCATTGACTTTGACTACGATACCCTTGGTCAGCTGCAACAAGTCACAACCGGAGTAGGCAGCACTGAAAGCCGAACCGTCTCCTACGATGAGTGGAATGATATCCACAGTAAACCGGAGAAGATCACGACCGCGTTGCTGGAGACAATACTTGAGTACGATTTCAGAGGACGGGCTAAAAAGGTCACCCAGAAAAACAAGTCTCAGTACGGAGTATGGGACCAAACACGCGAATGGAATATCACGTATCTAGAATATGCTGGCAGCCCAACACTGCAGAAGATGACGATTGATGGGCCTCGGCCTGGCACAACCGATACGACAGAATACAATTACAACACCAACGGCCTGCTGACAAGCATCGACGTCTACGTATCGGCAGAACTCTCGCTGACCACAACATTCGAGAATTACGACCTGATGGGACGAGTCGGAAAGATCACGTATCCGGCCGGAATGATTCGGGAGTTCCAGTACGATCCTCGTGGTCGAATCACGTCAGTTACCGAAACTATCGATGGCGTACCAACGACGACATCCTATGAGTATCATACTTCTGGCGATATAGAGAAGATCACGTACTCTGACGGATCGGCGAAGTACTTCGGTTACGATTCGATACGCCGCCTGACGAGCATTGGTCATCATGATGACGATGCCGATTACGACAATGGTCGTTGGAAGAAGACCAAATACGATATAGCCAGCAATGTCATCGGTGATGAAGTCTGGGTAAAGCAGTTAGGTTGGGTATTTGATCCTAACTGCAATCCATTCCTGCCGCCGTTTCCAGAGTGCTCGGGGTCATTTCAGATGACTGATGTGCAGAAGTTCAATCGAGTCTACGAGTACGACTCACTGGGACGGATGACACAGGCCAAACTCAAAGCCAACTTCAAGAACAGGATCTTTGAGTACGACAAGAATGACCTTCTGGTTGTTGCCAAAGACGGATTCAGCCGGTCAACAACATACAGCCGAAACGCAAACTACGAGATCGAAAGCACGACGTATCGAGATACTGGAGTATCTGAGATTACGTACGATGCAAACGGTCAAGTCAGTGGCGTGCGAGACCCGGAAAACAATTGGACATACTACCGGCGAGATGGCTTTGGGCAGCCGTGGGAAATAGACAGCCCGGCGACTGGCCTCACCTCGTACGAGTACGATGTCGCTGGCAATATGGTCAAGAAGACCGATGCTCGATTGGTGGAGCTCAATTACGAGTACGATAACCTGAATCGGCTTGAGAAGGTGTTTGTCGGTAGTGCTCAGGACCCTGTTCAGGAATTTGAATACGACACCGACGAGCCCGGCTATCTCTACAAAGTCACTGACGAGTCGGGCGAGCAGGTTTTCGACAGGGACTCTGCCGGTCGGATAATTTCTAAGGATACGACGGTTGGCTTAACCGTGTTGTCCGTCGACTATCGCTATGATGCGCACGGGCGGCTAGACCGGATAACGTATCCGAGTGGGCTGCAGGTCGACTACGCTTTTAACACATTTGGTGAGATCGACTCCGTATCGGCGACTGGCGCTGGTCTAGCGACAAGTACCGTCGTCTCGAATGTGGGTTACATGCCCTGGGGGCCGCTCCAAAAGTACACGTTTGGTAACGGAGAGCTTCGGTCACAGCTGGTTTACGATGACTACTCGCTCTACAGAGTAAACAGCGGAACCCATATTGCCAGGACGCTATCGCAGGATTCGAATGACAATATTCTCGGTTTTGACAACCGGTCGTTTACTTACGACGACATGGACCGCGTCAAGACCCATGCCGGCCCGGACGGGTCATTTGAGTACAATTATGATCTCAATGGAAATCGCAACTGGCATAAAGAAGGCACGGCACAAACAGACTACAATTATGACGCTTCACGCTCTCGTCTGAATACGCTGTCCAATGCGACGACACAATCTCGTTACTACGATGCCAATGGTAATACCATTCAGATCGACGGTCGGTACTTTGACTACGACGACTTGAATCGAAACTGGCGCTATCGCGAGCCGGGAGTAAGCGTCGACTATACCTACAACGCATTCGGCGCCCGGGTTACCAAGGATGACGGTAATGACGAGTCGATCTTCATTTATGATGGCGCTTCATTGCTTCATGAACGAAATAGCAGCCTGGCGAGGGATTACATCTACCTTGATGGCGATGTAGTAGGATTCGTCCAAAGCGGAACGTTGTATTTCGTTCACAATGACCACATTGGTAGGCCGGAAGTTGTAACTAACTCGGCAAAAGCGGTGGTGTGGAATAGCCAAAACAACGCTTTCGACAACGCACCTGGTACTGACTTTATCGGCAACCTGAATATTGGTTTTCCGGGCCAGTATTACGATATCGAGAGCGGGACCTACTACAACTACTATCGAACGTACGACAGCACCACAGGACGATATCTACAAAGTGATCCGATAGGACTTAGCGGTGGCTTAAACACATACACCTATGCTGCCGCAAATCCCATCAAGAACGTGGATCCATACGGTCTCGAC
>CBDUKH010000142.1:0-7528 GCA_965367755.1 uncultured Rhodothermales bacterium | reverse complement strand
TCACGCACCATCGCGCACAGTTGGGAGTGTTTTATCGACTGAACGATATTCATGTACCCGGTAGCTACGGGCCATCTGGAGATGAACAGTAAGGGTGCTGGCGTGGGGAAGGGTTGGCAGGGCCAACCCTTCTCGTCTGTTTCGACGGTCAGTGCAAGGGGTGGCAAAAGCCGGGTTTTTATTGACCCGGAGTTGCGAATCGACACGAAAGGTGTTTGCCAGGTAATGGCTAAAACGTTCTTCGTATATATCGCGACCAATTATTCTAAAACTGTACTTTACACCGGTATGACGAATAGCTTGAGTCGCAGGGGAAGAGAACACGCCAGTGGTAAAGGCGCCCGATTTACAGCAAAGTACAAGGCTAAATTCCTTATCTACGTTGAGCAGACCCGATACGTGAACAACGCCATTGCTCGGGAAAAAGAAATCAAAGGATGGACGCGGAAGAAAAAGCTTGAGCTAATAAAAAAGTTTAACCCGAAGCTGACTCTGTACGATTGGAACGAAGCGGATCTACGACCTGTAGACACTTCGCGATGATGTCTGTGACAAAACGTGCCACAGACACTTCGCTTCGCTCAGTGTGACAAAATTAAGCAGGCTATTTTTATGAGCCAGTATTCGACGATTTGCAGCACATATATTTTGTCATCCTGGGCCCTCAAGTTACAGTCGATCACTAAGGGAAACTCCGCGAAGAAACTTAGTAACTAGACGTAGTTCTATGATGCAGTGTTCGACGATCAGCGGTACATAAATTTTGTCATCCTGAGCCCTCAAAATGCAGTCGATCGCAAAGGGGAAACTCTGCGAAGGATCTGCCCATAGTGCAGTCGCAAACCTCAATCCATGCCCCACCTCCTAACAAAATCAGACTTCAAAGCCGCGCAGACCTGCCCGACGAAGCTCTACTACAGGAAGCTGAAGTATCCGAACAACCTGGATTCTAACAAGCTGCTCAAATTGCTGGCAGAAGGTGGCTACGTTGTCGAAGAGATCGCCAGGCTCATGTATCCGGGTGGTATCGAGATCGACTATGCGGCCGGACATGATGTTGCCGCGAAGCAAACGGCCGAGGCGATGAAAAACGAGAACGTAGTAATCTACGAAGCAACGTTCATTGCTCACGGGAAGCTCATCAGAGTTGACATTTTAAACAAGGTAGGTAACCGCATCGAAATCATCGAGGTGAAGGCGAAGTCATGGGATTCTGCCGGAAATCGTGCTCGGCTCGAAGCAGGTAAGCCCAATGCATTTCGGAATATTCGGAGTCCTGAAAAAATTGTGACGAAGTGGACACCGTACATCGAAGATGTCGCCTTTCAATATGCCCTGATTAGAGAAATGTATCCGGATGCCACGATCGAGTCGTTCCTGATGATGCCCGACAAGTCGAAGACCAGTACGACAAATGTCCTGTATCAACATTTCAAATTGATGAAGGATATCGATCCGGAAACCGGTAGGACGGCGTACACCGTTCGCTACACGGGTGATGCCGATTCATTGCGCAACGAGAACATACTTGCTCTTGTCAATGTGCAGGAAGAAGTAGAGTTGGTTTTGCCCTCCGTGTTGGAGCAGACCTCAACCTATATGGCAAGCCTCCAGCCCTTGCTGTCGAGGATAGATGCTCCAGTCACAACCTCATGTGCAAAATGCGAGTTCAGGGTTGACGGTGACCAGAGTGGGTTCCGGGAGTGTTGGAGCAAATATGGAAACCAGGAACCACATATTCTGGATCTCTACTACAGTGGCAACGCCAATCCCGTGAAGCAGCTGATTGAGGATGGAAAGGCAGGTCTTTTTGATCTGAAAGAGAGCGACCTCGCAAATCCGACAGGGGAGAACAGCTCGAATGTCAGGCGGCAGATTATCCAACTTAACAATACCCGCTCGGGTACTGAATGGATTAGTCCTGAGCTCAACGATATTGTCCGCAGTGTGAAATACCCGTTGCACTTTATCGACTTCGAGACCTCGGGATTAGCGGTGCCCTATTATTCGAATATGAAGCCGTACGAAAACGTGGCATTTCAATGGAGCTGTCATTCGATAACGTCTCCCGGTTCTGAGCCAGAACATTCGGAATGGCTCAATGATTTTCACGATTTCCCGAGTTTCGAATTTGCGAGAACACTACGTCAGCAGATCGGCGACGAGGGAACAGTCCTCGCCTGGGCGCCACACGAGAAAAATATTCTGAAGACTATCCTCAAGCAGATGAAAGTCCGACGTACCGAGGACCCGATTCTGGAATTGTGGATCGAGGATCTTGTCGAAAATAGAAAGAGCCGGTTGCTGGACATGCATCGATTGTGTTTCGATCACTACTTCCATCCGCTGATGAAAGGTAAAACATCGATCAAGAATGTCTGCGATGCCGTCTGGCGCACAAGCGCGATGATTCGATCACGATTTCCCGAGTACGATACAGGTGGATCGACGGACAGTCCTTACAATTCACTTCCCTCAGTTGATATCGATGGCGTCGACGAGACTATAGCCGAAGGAGCAGGGGCTATGATCGCCTATGGCAAGATGCTGTACGGAGGTGAAACATCTTCAGAAGAGAACCGCGCCAAGTGGAGAGACCTGCTTCTCCAGTATTGCAAGCTCGATACCGCAGCGATGGTGATGATCTGGTATCACTGGGCTGGCGACCAACAGTTTTCCGGTCAGTATAAGATGTTTTGATTGGGCTACGTAATTCTATCCGATGCGTTCGACATCGAGAAATGTATCTATCCACGGACAACTATTAGCTTTCGCGTGTTGCTAATTCCTTCTGCCTGAAGGCGGATGAAATAAACTCCGCTAGGGAATTTGCGCACATCGATTTCAATTTTATACACGTGTTGCGGTACGCTACGCTCAGCCATTAATGTCTCAACGGTACGGCCGAGCATATCGACGAGTTCGAGTTTAACGTCGGTTGCAGCCAGAGTTGAGAAATCGACAGTAGTCTGAAAGGGAGCCGGGTTCGGGAATGGCGGTTCCAGCAACAACGAAGCGGCACGATCTTGAGGGTTCTCGACCGGGAGGGAATTCGCGGATCGTTCGGAGGCGATGCCAAAATCAGAAAATGTTTCTAACCCGGTCGTACAGAGAACATCGAAACTCTCCCGTGTTTCACGAGATGTATTCAAGGGCGTCCAGGTCAGCAGCGGGTTGTCGCGTTTTACAATAATCAGTTTATCGGCGTCAGAAACCCGGTCAAGATCCTCAATCGAAAGGCATATATCGTACATGTAATCGGTCAACCCGTTTTCTTCGATTGACCATTGTCGCTTGTCGGAAATGACGTCGGGTGTCAACGGGCCAGACGGTGACATGACTTCAAGCTCCTCCACTTCCTGGAGGTTCGTCGTTGCACTACTGAGCAGGTCGACCTTCAATTCTCCACCAGTATCAGGTGTATCTGTAAATTCAATGAACAACCCTGAAGTTATCAGGTCGGGGTTGGTTTCACCCGGACCGATTGTAACAAGCGACGTCGTGAAATTAAGCGCAACTGTGATAGGTATTCCCTCGAGACTGATGTCTTCAACGTCGGAACCATCAAGATTGGCTCTCATCACTTTGTGGAGAGCGGCGTCCCCCCAGTATATCTTGCCGCTTGACAGATCCAGGGATAGCTGTTGCGGCTGACCAAGGCTGTCAACAAGGACTTCATATCCAGACCCGTCGGTATTGAGTCGGTCGATGCTTCCGCTAAGGTTGGCGATGTACAGTTTTTGAGTATTCACATCGAGAGCCAGTCCTTCAGAACTGGCGACATGCCCTGGGAGTATGAGCTCCACTCCGCTGCCGTCAAGGTTGGCGCGACTGATTGAACCCTGACCAAGGAACTCACTCCAGTACATCTTGCCGTTAACAGGATCGAGAGCAATCCCCTCTGGTGACTGCAAGCCTGTGACAAGATGTTCAATATCTGTTCCATCTAGATTCGCACGCGACACCCGATGATGGAAGGAGTTGGTCCAGTAGATCTTACGCTGTCGGGGATGAATAGCCATGCTTATTACGTACCCCTGTCCGACGATTACAGCGTTTGGAAACCCTCCGGTATACCTCATCTCCAGAATGGCTCCAGATAGAAAGTCGGAGACATAAAGTTTTCGCGTCAACGGGTCAACGGTAAGAGACCACGGAAGATTAAGATCGTCGCTTATGACTTCAATATTTGACCCATCGAGATTGGCCCGAAATATGTCCCCGGTTGTACTGGTATAGAAAATACTGCCACGGTCGGGCGGTAGCGGGGATTGGGCGGCGCCAACTGCCGTAAAGATCAGAATTAGAGCCAGCGTCGATGTGGTAATTCTGCTAATGCTGGCACACATTCTGATTCCTTCCTTATTGCTGATAGTGGAAAGGCGTTATTAAGGGTAGATACGAAAGATTGCTGTCGATTGTCGTCTGTTGGTGCTCAGATGGTAGTTTCGAATATATAATTTTTAAGCAAGCCCGTCAGGTGTTTTGGCTGGCTTTTCCGTCTATATTATCGACGGTCGGCCATCTTTTTTCCGATGGCGTCCGAACTATACACCCACCCAATACCAAGATTGTGACCCTACAATGACTGTACCTATAAAACCCATCACTTTGGCAGGATTTCTGTCCCTGCTACTCGTAACTGCATGTACTCCGTCCGGTCCTGACGTCGTCGAAGTCTTCGACCACGCCGGGTCTTCCCTCGGGCAAGTTGCGATTGAGGTAACGTGTACCTCCGAAGCAAATGACCATGTCCGTCGGGGCCTTGCCCTGTTGCACAACATGACGTATACCGAAGCAGAAGCGGAATTTGCTGCGGCATCAGAGGCTGACCCCAACTGCGCGATGGCAAAGTGGGGAGAAGCAACCTCGCTCTTTCATCCACTCTGGCCCGACGTTCCAACCGCAGAAACAGTTCAGCGCGGGAAAACGCTTTTGGAGGAAGCCACCGACCGAACTCCTTCAGCATTGGAAGAGGCATATATTGCGGCGGCTTCCGCTTACTATGCTGGAGATCAAAGTCGATCGGAAACGGATAGACTACAGGCGTACGCTGACGGCTGGGATAACGTAGTGAGTGAGTTTCCGAATGATATCGAAGCGAAATTATTTCAGGCACTTTCCAGAATTGGTATCTCCGAAACTGCCAGTGATATGGTAGCGGTAAGATCATCTGCCGGCGAGATTGCAGAAGCTGTACTCGCAAAAATCCCGAATCATCCTGGCGCTCTTCACTACACGATCCACGCCTACGATCTTCCGGAACTGGCCGACCGCGCCCAGGAAGAGGCTCAGATCTATGGAAAAGTTGCGCCGGAAAACTCGCATGCACTCCATATGACGTCGCATATATTCACCCGTGTCGGCTCGTGGGATGAGTCGATCTCCTACAATTCCCGTGCTGGAGTCGCTGCCTTAAAGCACCCGGTGATGGGAGGCGTGTCTATGCACTACCTGCATGCAGCTGACTATCTCGTCTATGCGTACTTGCAGCAGGGAAATGATGCAGCCGCCGCGAAGGTCTGGCAGGAGATTACCAGTCTGGATGGACCTGTTCAGAATCACGCAGGTAGCGCCTATGCGTACGCTGCTGTTCCGACTCGAATGGCTTTGGAACGCCACGACTGGCAAAAAGCATCCGCCATTAAATTGTATGCGCCATCCAGCATCACTTGGAATAGCTATCCACACCTTGAAGCCATCGTCGTATTCACACGGGGAATGGGTGCCGCTCGGTCAGGAAAGCCAGCAATGGCCTCAAAATCAGTTCAGCGCTTGCAAGAACTGGAGAACGCTGCAGCTGCTCTTCCCGGAGCGTACGACTGGGCTGCGCAAGTGCGAATCCAGAGGAAAACCGTACAGGCATGGATTCTGTTAGCACGGCGCGATACCAAAGGTGCCCTCGCTGAGATGCGCGCAGCTGCCGAACTTGAAGCTACGACAACCAAGAACCCCGTCACTCCGGGTGAAGTGTTACCCGCCACTGAACTATACGGTGACATGTTGCTTGAGCTTAATCAGCCAGCAGAGGCACTCAAAGCGTACGGGCAGTCTCTCGCACGCAATCGCAATAGACTGAATAGCCTTTACGGAGCTGCCGTGGCAAGTGAGAAGTTGGGAGATACGGAGGCCGCAAAAGAATACTATCGGCAGATCGTGTCAATTGCGGACGATAGCAGTGCTCTGGATTTGATTGCTCGTGCTCGCGCGGCCTCGGGAGCGTAACAAGAACGTGCCCAGCCCTGTTTCATTCAAAAGCACCAGTCCTGAATGTTACTGAAAGACGTTAGCGGAATGGTGTTGCTCAAGAGAAGATACCCGGTCTCCCCGGGTATCTGCTTCTCCCCGGGCGCGGCAGCTATTCCGCCGTCTTCCAGTGTTGATCTTCCAGATCGTGTGGCGTGGACGTTCCATGAATGATGTGATCAACTATCTGGCGGGCGTGAAACCGACCGTTCTCAATAAACCACGTGCTTGTTTTGAGGCCGCCGCAGACCGTGCCTGCCAGATAGATTCCCTTGCGATTAGTTTCAAACGTTTGACGGTCATGGTTCGGTGTGCGATGTTCATTTCCATCGATCGAGATGCCAAGAGATTCAAGAAAATTGTAGTCAGGGATGTATCCGGTCATCGCAAGAACCCAGTCGTTTTCCAGGGCGACATTCCCATCGGGCGTGACTATCGTTATTGAAGTCTCATCAATGTTCACGACCGATGTATTGAAGTATGCAGTGATGCTCCCTTCGGCAATTCTGTTTTCGAGATCCGGTTTCAGCCAGTATTTGATGCTCTCGCTCAGTTCTGCGCCGCGGACGATGAGAGTAACTTTCGCGCCGTGGCGATAGCAAGACAGCGCCGCTTTTGCCGCCGAGTTCTTGCCACCGACAACGGCCACATTCTGGTTCGAATAAGGAAACGGTTCCTTGAAATAGTGAACCACTTTAGGGAGTTGCTCTCCCGGAACGCCCAGCATGTTCGGGACATCAAAGAATCCCGTCGACACAATTACTTTGCGGCACGAGTACGAAGAACGTTGCGTCACGACGTCAAAATTGCCGTCATCTCCGTCTATTCGCTCAACGGGTTCGTACAACTTTATTTCGAGATTTTCCGCAGCGGCTACTCTTCGATAGTATTCTATTCCTTCCTCGCGGGTGGGCTTGTACCCGAGTGTAGGGAAGGGGTGGTTACCAATCTCCATGAGTTCGGGAGTCGAAAAGAACTCCATCTGATTCGGGTAGCCAACGAGCGAGTTGACCAGCGCCCCCTTTTCGACGACAACGGCACGCAGGTTTTGTCGTTTTGCTTCGATGGCTACTGCCAGCCCGACCGGGCCGGCTCCGATGATAACGACGTCGTACATGTGTAGTGGTGCGTTGATGGCGAGGGTGTCCTACTACACGGTATGGGAGGTGGGTGTTTCTTTGGGGGGAGGGATCAGGGATGAGCCTCCCAATCCCGTCATTCCCGCGTAGGCGGGAATCCATCATGGGTGGTGCTGTTCGAAATGACTGTTAACAAATGGTTT
>CBDUKH010000141.1:0-7797 GCA_965367755.1 uncultured Rhodothermales bacterium | reverse complement strand
CGCCAGCGATAAGTTCGCAAGTGCGGTGGCCGTTTGCGGATGGTTGTGACCAAACGTCTGCTCGTAGATCGCCAACGCTTTTTCAAATAACTGCTCGTTGTCCGGGTGTCCTTGGCCCACATCGTTAAGCAGGTCTGCCAGCTCCAGCGACGATGCGCCGTAATGTGTTTCGTACTGTTGAATGACTTCGTCGATGAGTTCAACTGAACCGGTCAGCGCATTGTGAGACCATGCACGATATTTGCGACTCGCCAGCGTCTTTTCGTCCAATGGACCCAGTGTCTTATCGTAAAGCTCAACGGCAAGCGAACTGTAGTGGTAAGCAGAGTCATACTCAACCTTGTGGAAAAAGGCTCGTCCCAACTCAAACATCGTTTCTGCTTCCCGCTCTACCGGGACACCTCCCTGGTCTATCAGCGATTGAGCGTCGCGTAGAATTTCTATTGACCTCCCGGTGTCAATCTCTGTCAGTACGCGGCCAACGACATTAAGCACGGCCACCCTTGAGGCTGGATCACCTTCCAGTAGATCCAGATCGTTCAGGGCTGGCTCCAACAGGGTTAATGCAGCCCTGAGTTTTTCATCCGTTGCCGTTCCATCTTTAAACGATCCCTGCTCGAAAAGTCCGACGACAAATTCTGTGACACCCTCCGCCCGACGAGCAGACTCTTCGGCTGCCGTGCGCTCCTCCGCAAGTCGATAAATGTAGAAGCCGGTAAGGAACAGGACAACTAGCAGTCCCGCCAGAGACGAAAGCGCGCCAACGCGATGTCGGGAAAAAGCCTTCTTCAAGCGGTAGCGTATTGTTGCTGGCCGCGCCATGATCGGCTCGCCAGCCCGATACCGATCGATATCTTCCTGAAGCTGCGCGACCGACCCGTATCTATCCCCCGGATCCTTGCGGATCGCCTTGAGCACAATCGTGTCCAATTCTCCAGAGAGCAGATTCTGCAACGCCCGCGGTGTAGTCCTGCGCAGGTCACTCACCACTCCGGGGTCAATAATGTCGACCCGCCCATTGTTGCGCTTTATCTCCAGCGTCGTGTCGATCGATGCACTGGGGCGTCGTGGATCGACGGTGGTAACGTTGTCAAGGAATTCGAGGCGTGAAATAGCGGACGACCGAAAAGGCCGATGCCCGGACAGGAGTTCATATAGAAGAACGCCAAGCGAATATACATCCGTCGCCGTGGAAATAGTGTCTCCTCGGAGTTGTTCAGGGGAGGCATAGTCTGGAGTAAGGAACGCCTGGCCTACAGCGGTCACTGGAACGGTATAAACTTCAGATGTCGGATCCAGTAGTTTCGCTATTCCGAAATCCAGAAGCTTAACCCGTCCGTCGGTCGTTACAAGGACATTCGACGGTTTGATATCCCTGTGGACGACCAGGTTCTGATGCGCATAGTGAGATGCCCGGCAAACGGTAATGAACAGCTCGAGTCGCTTATCGACAGAGAGCTTGTGGGCGTCGCAATACTCGGTAATTGGCAGGCCGTCGACGTACTCCATTACGAAGTATGCGAGGCCATCTTCAGACGTTCCGACGTCAAGGACCCGAGCAATGTTTGGGTGATCGAGCGACGCAAGGATACTACGCTCCATGACAAATCGCGCGACAACTGACTCCGAATCCATGCCACGCCTGATGACTTTCAGGGCAACATTTTTTTCGATCTTATCGAGTCGCTGAGTGGCAAGGTAGACATTGCCCATACCACCACGCCCAATCTGCCTGACAATCGTATATCTACCAATTGTTGTGGGTATCCTTGTGCTTTTATCAGATGGAGTCAGACGTTGGAGGATTCTCTCGGCTTCCGCGGCTGGTTCCATGAGGAAGTCTCCGAGCTTGCCTTCGGCTGCAATTAACCGCATTGCGGCTTCGTACAGCTGTCGATCGCTACCGCACACCTGGTCCAGATAAGCGTTCCGCTGGAGGTCATCCAGACCGATTGCATGATCGACAATCTCAAACAGTTGTTTCAGGTTCTTTTGTGCCAATCTATCAGTCTGCTAGGCGTAGCTCTTCGTTAGATATGCGCGAAAACGGTACGATTTACTTCATCAGTCGTCTGTTGACATAATATCATGTAACCACAAGCGCGCGACCTTCCAGTCGCGACTAACTGTAACATCAGAAATGCCAAGGATCTCAGCACATTCAGAAATACTGAACCCGCCGAAGTACCTGAGGTCGACCACTTGAGCTGCGCGTTCGTTCTCCTTCTGGAGAATTGCCAGTGCTTCGTCGAGCGCAATAAGTTCGTCCGCTCTTTCGCTGGTCATATGAATCTCCTCATCCATTGCCAGCACCTCCGACGAACCTCCTCGCTTTTCAGCTTTACGTGCTATCGCTCGCGAAACAAGAACTTGTCTCATTGCTCGCGAAGCAACCGCAAAGAAGTGACCACGACCCTGCCAGTCAACATTTTCGGGCCTGCGTACGAGTTTTAAATACGCCTCATGCACCAGACCGGTAGTTGCCAGCGTGCTTTCAGAAAACTCTCTGCGAAGCCGGGCGTGAGCCAATAACTTTAACTCGTCGTAGACGAGCGGTAGCAACTCTTCCATGGCACCCGATCGCCCGGCCGAAATCTCCTTCAGAAGTACGGTTACGTCCTGTTTCGAATCTGGCATCGAATACGGATTCAGTTTGGTTGCGAATGTGTTCTATCGATACAGCTGGCAGGCAATTCACGATGCCAAAAGTGCTGACCTGCGACACAAGGTCGACGTCCCATGTAGGCAATCGTAATCAATATACTCCCAATCTTGTAGGCAATGTGGGTGGATTTGGGGCGACACCGTTACCGCATGTTATTAAAACATTTCGTCTATCGCATATTGTCGTAACAAATGATATAATAGCCGCCTTGAATAGCCCTGAGGCCAATTTCGTCTACGCGATTTAGCTGACGGGCTGCGACGTCATCCACAACGACAAAGTACTTTGAAAATGAACAAATTTGTTACTGCCCTGCTCCTGGGTCTGGTAATCTATGGAGCAGAACCGGTGCACGCGCAACATTCTGTTGCCCGTCAATGGAACGAGGCTCTCCTCGACGCCATCAGACGCGACACCCCCCGACCGACCGTACATTCGCGTAATCTCTTTCACTCCTCCGTAGCCATGTACGATGCCTGGGCGGCATACGACAACACGGCAATCCCATACATGTTGGGACAATCTCAGTACGGTATCGAGTGTGCCTATTCTCATCCCGACCTGTCTTCAGCCACGGCTGCAGACATCGACGAGTCGATTAGCTATGCTGCATATCGTGTACTCTCCTATCGTTTTCAGAATTCTCCAGGCTCCGTAGCTTCGCTAGCGGAATTTGACGCACTGATGGGGACGCTGGGGTATGATATAAACGATACCAGCATCGATTACGAATCTGATGGGCCAGCCGCACTGGGCAACTACGTTGCGCAATGCATTCAGGACCACGGATTATTGGACTACGCCAACGAACAGGACAACTACTCCTACTCTGACGACTACTACAAGCCATACAATACCCCGATGGATCCAAATCTGTCCGGAACACAGGGTGGCGTACTGGACATCAATCGTTGGCAGCCATTGACCCCTGTGGTAAATAATACGCAGCGATTTCTGCATCCTAATTGGGGCGATGTTTTCGGGTTTGCCCTCACGAGAGACAATCTGACCGTTCGCACCAGAGATGGTTACGACTACCACATGTACTATGACCCTGGTATGCCACCTCTGATGAATCCCAACATTGGTGGACTGGACGATGACTTCAAGTGGGCATTCGCGCTGGTTGCAGTTTGGTCAAGCCATCTTGACCCCACAAATGGTGTCACTATCGACATATCACCCGGAGCCAAGGGCAACTCACCTCCCCTGCCTACGACTATTGAAGGCCTGCGCGCGCACTACAATTTGATGGACGGCGGTCAGGCTGGAGATGGACATGAAGTCAACCCGTCGACGGGTCTCCCATATGTAGAGCAGATAGTTCCATTAGGCGACTTCGCTCGGGTACTGTCAGAATTCTGGGCAGATGGCCCCGCATCTGAGACTCCTCCGGGACACTGGTACACACTCTTGAACGGTGTCAGTGACCATCCGGATCTCGAAAAACGATTCAAAGGCGAAGGCGATATTCTCGGCGACCTGGAATGGGATGTCAAGAGCTACCTGGCGCTCGGTGGTGCCATGCATGATGCTGCCATCGCAACCTGGGCTGCCAAAGGCTACTACGACTACATCCGTCCGGTTTCTGCGATCCGAGCCATGGGTGAGTACGGACAGAGCAGTGATCCAGGAATGCCGGGCTATCACCCGTTCGGGTTACCGTTAATTGAGGGTCACATCGAAATCGTCGAATCCGGTGATCCGCTTGCGGGCATGGGCGACGAAAATGTAGGCAAAATTAAACTGTATGCCTGGCGGGGTCACGGTTTTATCCCCGACCCACAAACGGACGTGGCAGGTGTCGACTGGATACTTGCCGAAGACTGGTGGCCATACCAGAAACACTCCTTCGTCACTCCACCGTTTGCTGGTTATACGTCTGGACACTCTGCTTTTTCACGAGCAGGTGCCGAAATCTTGACCATGCTCACGGGTGACGAGTATTTCCCCGGTGGAATTGGAGAGTTTCATGCCGCTCAGAATTCGTTTCTTGGTTTTGAAGATGGACCGAGCGTCGACATAACACTTCAATGGGCGACATATGCTGATGCGTCTAACGAAGCCTCGCTCTCACGAATCTGGGGTGGCATTCATCCTCCAGTAGACGATGTACCGGGCCGTTTGATTGGCAAGCAAGCAGGCACCAACGCATTTGCTCGTGCAGAACAGTACTTCATGGGAGCCGATCCTGTTGGAGTCGATCCGCTGCCTACGGCAAGTGCTTCGAGTATCTCCTCGTATCCGAATCCGGTGCGGGCTGGCTATCCGCTTACGGTTGACCTGAACGTTCAGGCATCTGATGTAGAAGTGAGCGTTTACAACATCGTTGGCCGCGTCGTGTCACGGAAAAATGTTTCTGTTCGAGATTCCAACAACAAGATCTCGTTTGATACGGCAGACTTCGCATCTGGAGTCTATCTCGTTCGCGTCACAGGTGAACGCGTGAATGAGTCGTCCAGCTTTGTCGTTGTAAACTAGTCGTCAAACGACAGTTATTATTTGTATTCGGGTCTCCGGTTCTGTGGATTGAGGCAACAATTCACGGGGCCGGAGACTTTTTTTGGTGATTGCCTTCCGCCAACAGTATAATGTCGAAATTCCTTGCACTCAATTGACCAGATCAGGTAACCACCGCGAGTGACTGGACCTATCAATATCGAGAGACAGTCGGGCCGCTATGTTTCGCTCGACGCATTCCGAGGATTGACGATCGCCGGGATGATTCTGGTTAATACGCCCGGCAGTTGGTCGTACGTGTATCCACCGCTTCGTCACGCGGAATGGCACGGCGCTACTCCGACCGACCTCGTGTTCCCGTTCTTCCTGTTCATCGTGGGCGTAGCGATGGCATTCTCGTTCGCCAGGTTCGACTACCGGCTTACGAAAGAATCTGGAATGAAAGTCGCCCGCCGCGTAGTGCTAATATTCCTGATAGGATTTTTGCTTGGATGGTTTCCGTTCACGAGGGCACTGGCCGATCTCCGAATTCCAGGAGTACTCCAGCGGATTGCACTGGCTTATGGCCTTGCTTCAGTCATTTGTCTCACGATAAAAGGCCGCCGGCTCATCTGGACCTCGGTTGTGCTTTTACTTTCCTACTGGCTGCTTCTTGTTCTGTTTGGCTCCGGTGACCCGTATAGTGTCGAAACAAATCTGGTCCGAAAGATCGACCTGGCGATTTTCGGAGCAAGTCATCTGTACGGTGGCTTCGGAATTCCATTTGACCCGGAAGGCCTACTCAGTACTGTGCCATCTGCCGTCACCGTTATCATTGGATTTTTAGTCGGGTCGACTATCAGGTCGACTTCCGACACATTTGGAGCTCTAACCAAATTGCTGCTGGCCGGGACTGCGCTGATTGCATCGGGCCTGGTATGGGACTGGTTCATGCCTATCAACAAACCGCTCTGGACGAGTTCGTACGTTTTGTATACCGCTGGCATAGCGATGTGTACCCTTTCCTGGTTTGTATGGATCATCGACATTCGAGGCTTCACAAAATGGATAAACCCGCTGCTCGTTTTTGGTGCCAACCCGCTTTTTGCGTACGTCCTCTCCATCTTCTGGGTGAAGATTTTGCTCTACCTGGTTAAGCTGCCAGCGGATGGCGAGTCTGTCAATGGTTACCGGTGGCTCTTTACCCAGGTCTTTGAGCCGCTAGCCGGGTCGATGATCGGCTCACTGCTCTTCGCCGTCGCACACGTCGTCATGGTGTGGGCGGTAGCGTGGGTTTTGTATTCCAGGAAGATCTTTATCAAGATATAGGTTGACAGTCACTGCGACGTCAACCAGTTCGCGGCGGCATTCAGAACCTCGTCGGCGTTTCCTTCCACCACCTCGTCTGGAGTGACAACTCCGGTGTAGACTACACCATTCCGGTCGGCCATGCGGGTCGAGGCCATAAACATATATGAGCCATCCGGCAGTTCGAATTCTCCGTTACCCGTAGTCAGACCCATACTGGGAGTGCCAAAGCTGCGAGCGTTTTCCTGCCCGACAAAAGAGATGATAACGATCTCTCCACTACTACCTGTACTCCCGTCATAGAGAACAGCAATTGGCAGGTCGCTGTCGAGCACGACCGGGTTATCGACCCGGACATAGTTCTCGTCCTCGGAATCATGAAACTCGTCTCCGCGCCCCCAGGCTTCCTTACTGTCGTCGACGTCGATAAGGTAGCCTAACGTGTCCGTGGTAAAGAGCGGTTCGAGTCCCGCCAACATCGGAGCCATATTGCCACCATCGTTATCGCGCAGGTCTACGATCCAACCTTGAACGCCATCCCGATATAATTCAAGAATCTGATTTTGCAACGTACGAGCAAACGCTTGTTTCGCGGACTCGGAATTGCTGTGGAATCCAGGGATCCAGAGGTACCCGAGCTGTCCATCCTTCCTCGCTTCCGATAGCGTCACATCGGCCGCGCCCTGACCATCTTCGCTTAGCCATTTTTGCCGATCTGCTGCCGTCATTAAAAATGAATGATGATCTCCCAGCGAACTTAGAATAAACCGGGTAGCCAGGTGCCAGTCGGCCGGGTTGTTATCACTTCCCGCGATGCGCAGTGCCTGCGACTTGATACTTTCAAAGTCGACAGAGTCTCGGCGCAGTGAATGTTGACTTGCAAGATCGATGGCTTTCGAAATGTATTCATCGGCTTGCTTGCTCGGGCGGCGATTTTTCAGGCTTGCGAAAGATGCGGTCACGGAATCAAAGAGTGCCGTACCTTGGCCGTATGAAATCAGTCCAAGGCGAGCGGACGCAGACTCGGATGGCACTACGGCCTGGATGGAGTATTGAGACCAGTCCTCTGAACCCTGAGCAAAATTGTAATCGCCGTAACCCATATCTGCATTCAGAATCATCATGCTATCCGCGTCATAGATGCCGAGGTTCAACCCGGCCCCTTTTCCGACAACGTCGGCCGTCTTTATTGAGGCTGACAGCGTCAGGATTGATTCGTCAAATCCGTCAGGTAACTGGACAATTTGCTCGACGAAACAGACACCTCCATGTCCATCAATGCGAAAGGCATTACCGGCACCGGTTGAATCTCTCGAGATTTCGCAGTTAGCCTGGTACGCGATCTCCCATCCACACATGCCGGTGGACGCGTCTGTGCACTGTTC
>CBDUKH010000140.1:0-7819 GCA_965367755.1 uncultured Rhodothermales bacterium | reverse complement strand
CCGGGCATCATGTGACAACTCTCACAGGCAAGCGGCGTGTGCGCGCCGAGGAGTTCGAAGCCACCGGAAGCGGTTGTGTGATCGAAGTCGGCATCCGTCCAGTCGCTATTGTTGTGGCAATTAGTGCAGGTTGTCGGGAATCCTGAACCGGCATGTTCCTGGTCGTAGTCCTGCTGATGGCACGAAACACAATCATTCTGGTCACTCGGCGTAAAGAGCAGCTCGAGTCCGGGCTTCATGTGACAACTCTCACAGGCAAGCGGCGTGTGCGCGCCGACGAGTTCGAAGCCACCGGAAGCGGTCGTATGATCGAAGTCAGCCTCGCTCCAGTCGCTATTGTTGTGGCAATTAGTGCAGGTTGTCGGGAATCCCGAACCGGCATGCTCCTGGTCGTAGTCCTGCTGATGGCACGAAACACAATCGTTTTGATCGGTTGGAGTGAACAGGAGTTCCAGCCCGGGCATCATGTGACAGCTTTCGCAGGAAAGTGGAGTGTGAGCGCCGAGGAGTTCGAAGCCACCGGAAGCGGTTGTGTGATCGAAGGCTGCATCGCCCCAGGATTGATCCGAGTGACAATCGATACAGGTGGTCGGGAATCCTGACCCGGCGTGTTCCTGGTCGTAGTCCTGCTGATGGCAGCTGACACAATCATTTTGCTCGCTCGGCGTAAAGAGTAACTCGAGCCCCGGCATCATGTGACAACTCTCACAGGCAAGCGAGGTGTGCGCTCCGAGGAGTTGGAAGTTACTGGAGGGTGTAGCGTGACCAAACTCAGCATCATCCCAATCGGTATTGTTATGGCAGTTCAGGCACGTTGTTGGGAATCCCGAACCGGCATGTTCGTCATTGAAATCGGCCTGATGGCAGGAGATACAGTCATCCTGTGTTGTTGCCGTAAATATCGTCTCAAACCCCGGTGTGATATGGCAGTTCTCGCAGGACAGGGGAGCGTGGGCACCGAGTAATTCGAACCCATTCGAAGCCAGCGTGTGATCGAAGTCGGCGTCATCCCACGTCTGTATGTTGTGGCAATCCAGGCAGGTTGTCGGGAAGGAGCCTCCGTGTTCCTGTTCAAAATCGTTTTGGTGACAGGCTACGCAATCGTTTTGGGTAACGGCTCCGAAGATCGATGAAGGTGCCCCGGACGCATGACAATTCGAGCACGCGAGTCCTTCGTGAGCCCCGAGAAGTTCGAATCCTGATGATGCCAGCAGGTGATCAAAGATTACACCGTTCCACACAAATTCATTGTGACAATCCTGACATTGTGTTGGAAATCCCGCCTCCACATGATCGATCGACTGGGCATTTTCAAAATCGGGGAGATGACAGGATTCGCATGTCGGGTCAAGAGCCGTTTGAAACGAACGAGAACCATCCCGATGACAACTCTCGCAGGTAATTTGCACGTGGGCTCCTACGAGGGGAAAGGAAGTTTGCTCGTGGATCTGGATTCCATCGACCTGAATAAACGACTCTTCAGTATGGCAGTTTGAGCAGGTTTGAGAGAGTTCGCCAGCATGGACATCGGTATGGCATTGCGCACATTCTGTGCTTGGGATGTCGGCAACTTTAGAGAATTCCAGGGAGCCGTGACAAGACTCACACGATACCTGGATGTGACTACCGATTAGATTGAAACTGGTCGAAGCCGAGTGGTCAAAATCGAGTCTATCTTTGAGCGGCTTCCACGCCGATTCGGAGTGGCAGTCTGTGCACAACGTAGCTTCAGGCAGTATACCATGTGGATTGGTCCTGCCAACTTGTTGTGCTCGGGCAAAATTAGTGTTCGCCAGCGATGCGACGCTCAGAAGGAGCGCGACTAATGACAATCGGCACATCGCGTACTGACCGGCTTGAAACGGGTAAAGGTGGATCCGTCGGGTAGTGTTTCGTCGATATGGCAGGATCGACATAGAACATTTTCGTGTGCTGACGACAGCGGGAAGGCGGTACTACTGTGGTCGAAGTTACTAACTACAAACGAGTCTTCATTGTGACAACTCTTGCAGGAAACGCCTGCAAACTGATTCTGGTGGGGGTCGTCAGCTTCATGGCAGGTACTGCAATTATCGGTTAAGCCGCGGAAAATAGTAAACTCTTGACCACCTGAAGTTCCAGAAGTATGGCAGTTGTCGCAACTAATTACCCTGTGCCGACCCAGAAGGAGGAAATTAGTCTCGTCGTGGTCAAAAGATGGCGCCTCGCTCCATGTGATTTCTGTGTGGCAGTTCTGGCACGACAGGTCTGCTCCAAATTGATCACCATGGATATTCGAATCTTCGTGACATGCCAAACACTCGACATTGTCGAATTTAAAGACGTGTTTGTCCGAAACAGAAGTGGGTCCGGCGTGACACAGCGAGCAGGGAGTCGCAATATGGGCTCCGACGAGTTTGAATTCAGTTTCGGAGTTGTGCCGCTCTATATCGAATGAAGTTGTAGTCCAATTATTCTCCGAGTGGCAATTGCTGCACACGGCGCCTCCCGGGAGGTCTTTGAAACTGCTCTCGTGGTAATCCAGGTGACAGGACTGGCAGTCGTCGACAATCGGACTCGGGTACGACTTCTGTGCGGTACCACTCTGAAAAGCAATCGAAATGCCGGCCGGGCTATTGGTTGAATGGCACGAATTGCAGGAAACGGTTCGGTGGCGACCGATTAGTTCAAAACTAGTGCGACCATGGTCGAATGTTTTTTCAAACGTTGGGCGCTTGATTGCATTGAATCCATTTGTCGAGTGACAGTCTGAACAGTTTGCACCGAAGGAGTTCTGATGCGGGTCCGCATGACACGTACTGCACTCTCCGCTTTCGGTGGGTGAGAAGATGGTCATCTTCTTCCCGTTGCTCGAAGTTCCTGTCGAATGACAATCTGAACAAGCGGTCGATATGTGTTTCCCCGTCAGGGGGAATTCAGTCTTGCCATGGTCGAAACGCGGTGCTTCTTCCCAGGTCCCTTCATCATGGCACGAACCGCAATCCAGAAGACGGAACTGCGAATCGTGAGCATTGTCTTCTGCGTGGCAGTTATTGCACGCAGGTGACAAACCGAGAAAAGTTTTCGCGAGGTGCCCCGATGGTGTCTTGAACTCGATAACGGCTACGTCTTTGATATTCTTCGGCGTGTGACAATCGGTGCACGCAGGTGACGTATGGCTGGCGAGTAGTTCAAAGCCGGCCTCAGAGTGGTCGAAGGAGGTCGTATCGAACCTGACGGGGTCAAACGTTCTACCGAAATGTTCTTTATGGCAATCCGCGCAGTTTTGAGACACTATGGTAGTATGGTAGCCGATACCAGCCTTGATTCTTGTATCTAATGGCTTGTGGCAGTCGAGACATTTTTGATTTACGATGCCACGCACTCCAAGCTTGTGGCACGACGTGCAGTTTGTGATGCCGTCAAGGGATGCGTGACTCTCCGTAAGTTCACCCGGCGAGATCAACTGTGCGCGCGAAGCTACCAGGCACAGCGGAAGGAGGGTAAGGATGCAGATGAGTTTAGGAGTCATCGGGCTGCTAACCGTTACCTACAAGTTTTGCGAGGGACGAACGTGCGAGGTCAACGAGACTCGAGTCCTGCGACTGTTCCATCACATGATGCCATGCTGTTGCAGCATTTGTTCTTTCCCCTGCATTAGCGTGAATTGCGCCAAGATTGTACCATGCCTGGAATTCGTTGGGCCACCGATCGATAACTTCCTGCGTCGCCGCGAGTGCCTCGGGCCAGGCCTGAATAGCACCGTAGCAATTTGCAAGATCCATCCAGACTTGGCGCGAGCCAGGTTCGATGGCCAGGTATTGAGAATAGAGGTCAATGGCCTTGTCCATCTTGTGGGCATCGTGGTAAAAATTTGCAAGTCTTCGGATGGCTACAGTGTCTTGCGGCGAAGCCGCGAGCTCACCAACAAGCTTGCGTTCTTCAACAAGAAAATTGTGTCCTACGTTGTCCCTCGATGGGTCTGAAGGGTCCGTAGATTCAGTCGCGCCGATCTCCGTCCATACCCTGTCCGAAGGATTATGATCTCGGGCGCCGCGGACGAACAGGACAGTCCCGACAACGACGAGGAGCAAGAGCAGGCTTAAGATTTTTGTTGAGTCTTTCATGAGTAAGCTAGAAGATCCATGCATAGCCAAATGTGATAGCTACACCTACGTGCACAAATAGAATGAGAAACATGATAATGGCGAGTGGCAGATGAAAAACGTGCCAGTAGCCAAAGAGCCTCTGGAAGGGGCGTATGATTTCAAGCTGCGACCGGAGTTGGTGGTGTTCTACCAACATGCCTCTAAGTTTTTCAGATACAACCGGAGTCAATGACATGGCCCCGAGCACGCTCGTTACTTTGCGAACGTAGTGGCGTCTAGCGCGTCTGGCACCAATGGATTTACCGATCGCTTGGAGTAGCGACGTTTTGGGCGTTTGTCCGTTCCCGGTGCCGGCAATTAGTGTCTGAAGTTTTGCCACGGATGCATCCTCAATTCCGGACGATTCCAACTGTGTAACCAATTCCGTTTTACGACTGCGAAGCTGCTTGGCCTCCAGAAATCGACCGTTTAGGGATTTAGGGATTCGGACGTAAACATATCTTCCGAAGATACCGCTGGCGACGACAGCAGCCATACTCCAGAAGGAGATTGACACGATCCCGTTGAAGCGAAATGTTGTATGTAACATGACGTAGAAAGGGCCAAGCGTACACAGGAAGATATGGAAGGTGAGCCACGACGAAATCTTCCCGACGTTTCCAAGAATTGCACTTCGCTTGCGAAATGAATACGTAGATACGCCAACGATCATCATCAGGCTGCCGACGATACCCAGACCATGGCCATAAACTCCTGACGGCTTGAAGAGCTCGTGGAGACTGGAGTAGGGGCGATCGTGAAGGGGTAGGAGGTAGTAATCGAACGCCTGATATAGTGGAATGCCGGCCAGGACAATCCATAAAGCAACGATACTGATTGAGCCGATCTTGAGTTTAGACGACGGCATGAAATTGCATGGTCAGAGTAATATTCTGGACTCGCTGCGGCGTTCAGTGGGGCGGCAGAACATGCTTGCGGCCGGATAACGGACGGGCTTACAACGTGCAGTCGATGGTTTTGGTTCAACTGTTGGACCCCGGTCGGACTTTTGACCTGGTACCAGTCGCGGAGAAAGCTTTGGCTTGAACAAAAAGACGGTCCTTCTATTAGTACACCCAGGAGGTTCGTCCCGAGCCTTGGGGTTCGCTGCTCTTGTTAACGAGAGGTCGCAGAGGGAATTTGACTGTTTTGCAGATTTGGACGTGTGCCGGATAGAGCTTGAGATCAGTGCAATAGCGAATTGCCTTGGAAGTCCGAGGGCGCGATGCACAAGGTGAGTCGACTCATGTTGATCTCCATTTGGAGTTCGCACCGCTCCATTAGGCGTGCACAAAAAAAGCCGTCCGCTTGTGGCGAACGGCTTGGTTTTGTTGGTACGCCCGGGAAGATTCGAACTCCCGACCCTCTGATCCGAAGTCAGATGCTCTATCCAGCTGAGCTACGGGCGCATACCATGATTTCTATCTAATCAGTCGGGCCTAACGCGTTTCACGGCCTGCTGTTTCATGAATCGCAATAAGTCGGGATGTCTAAAAGAGTGAATCGACCATCGAGATCCAAAAAAACAACACAATTGTGCTATTGCCAATGAGGTGGTTTTGACATTATCGTACCTGATGCCTAATACAGGCAAGATCTGAAGTTTTTAACCAGCGGTGGTCAACCATGAAAAAGATCGTTACCAGTATGTGTTTGTTGATGTTAGTTGTGACTGCGAACGCCCAGATTACTTTGAATGAATCGACGATTCAAAGTTTGATGGGAAAAGTTATTATTAGTGTAGACCATGAGCCTTCTGACACCACGGGTGCTATGGCCCTCTTCAATCAATCAGGAGCAAATCAAACATGGGATATAACAGGCTATGGATGGGTGGCGACCGACACGGCGTCGCTCGAATTTAGGGCTACTCGGGCAGGCACGCCCGGTGAAAATGATCCAGATTTCGCTTCGGCCAACCTGACACAGGTTGCAACATTTTCTGATGATTCCCTGGAAGCAGAGGGCGCGACTTATTCAAGCTTTGATTCCAATGGGCTCTATCAACTGGGATCCGTATTTGTTTTTGACGTTGATGGCGATATGGTCGATGATACGTTGAAATCGTTGTACACTCCTGCCGAACTTGATATACCATTTCCGTTTACCTACATGACGACAGTCTCAGATTCCGTAACGCACAGCCAGTTCGTAGCGGACACGCTTGTCTCTATGGATGCAACTGCAAAGGACGGGCAGGTCGATGGTTGGGGCACCCTGATAACTCCCGATGGTTCATTCGATGTCCTGAGGTATGCTTACGAAGAACGAATCTACTTTGGTGGTTTTGTTTTCGTTGACAACACGGTAGAGTGGTGGGGAGCAACTGGTCCTATATTCCAAATGAATTTGTCTGATGGATTTGGATTCCCAACGCTCGACATGTACTACGCGAGACAGACGGTCACGGACCCAACGTCGATTGATCCTATCGATGGTGAACTGCCTCGCAACTTCGCTCTTCAGCAGAACTACCCCAACCCGTTCAATCCGTCAACCGTTGTCCCGTTTGAACTGGATCAGGCCTCGCATGTAAACCTGGTCGTATACGATATGCTCGGCCGACAAATTGCGACACTTGTTGACGGAAGTCTGCCTGCCGGTAGTCACAGCGTTACGTGGAATCCTGAAGACCTGCCCGGTGGCATTTATATCGCACGGATTGATGTCGACGGACAGAAACAGTCTCGAACGATGACGTTTATTAAGTGATCGGGGGATTCTGTGTCTCGAGCTAAATCAGTTCGGAAGGAATTTCAGCTTAAGGTAGGCGACGATACGGTTTCTGCCATCTACGACATTCCGAACGGTTGTAAGATCATCCTTGTTTTTGCACATGGTGCCGGAGCAGGAATGGATAACTCGTTCATGGAAACGATGTCCAGTCTTCTGGCTGATCAGAACATCGGTACGTGCAGATTCAACTTTCCGTACAAAGAAAAAGGCTCTCGCGCTCCGAACGCGCAGCCGATCCTGTTGAAAACGATAGAAGTGGCGGTTCAACGTGTGGTCGGGGATTTCCCCGACCACACGGTTTTTGCAGGAGGCAAGTCGATGGGTGGACGCATGTCGTCGATAGCCATGTCGAAAGGAATGCTTGAAGAAGTGAAAGGACTCGTCTTCTTCGGATTCCCCTTGCATGCTCCAGGAGGAGACTCCCTCGATCGCGCGAAGCACTTGCACGAGGTCCAGATCCCAATGCTGTTCCTGCAGGGTACGCGTGACAAGCTGGCCAATCTTGATCTGATGCAGGAACTATCCGGGAAGCTCGGCACGTCGGCAACCCTCAAAATCTTCGAGGGAGCGGATCATTCGTTCAAAACCCGAAAGAAGGACCCGCTATCGACGGATGAAACGATCCAGGAAGTTGCCAACACTGCGGCCGAGTGGATGAGTTATCAGGTATCAGGTATGAGGGATGAGGGATGAGTTACGAGGGATGAGTTATCAGGTATGAGTTACGATTCACGATTCACGAATACCCAATAACCAATACCCAATAACCGCGTGGCCCGAAGGGCCGAGCCAACCAACACCTCATCGTCATTCCCGCGAAGGCGGGAATCCATCATCGGCGGTGCTATTCGCAGCCCGGAGCACAGACGAACGCAGATTCTTCACTTCGTTCAGAATGACAAAACGAATTACGAGGGATCAGGTACGAGTTACGAATCACGAATCACGAATCACGA
>CBDUKH010000139.1:0-8026 GCA_965367755.1 uncultured Rhodothermales bacterium | reverse complement strand
ACGATCCGCTTGCCATCGGGAGAAATCGTTGGATAAAGATCCGAATAGTCTCCGCCCAAATTGACCTGTTCCGGTGTGGACCAGTTTCCGCTAACCAGTTCGGATCTGAAGATTCGGAAATCCTCCTGGCCTTCGGTTATTTTCTTGAAGTAATAGAAGGTTTCATCGTCAGGTGTGAAGGTTCCTCGGTAGACATTGCCTGTGGAAATCGTTTCCGGGCCGAAGATTTTTGGTAACACCAGGTCCGGGCTGGTTGCGTTCTCCGTGCGGTTGATACATCCTGCTCCACACAAGACTAGAACAAGGGTCGTGAAATGGCAAAGCGCAGTAGTCATCTTCGATGGGGTTTTTTAGGAATCTCGATGTACAGGCGGTTTAATTATTACGAGGACGTTGGAGTTTAGGTCAAACAGACAAAAGGAAGAACAAACGGCCAAAAATATGCCTGGCTGCTGAGACTGTCTCGACGGGTGTTTTTCTATGCAGCCCATATTACAAAGGCGGCTCCGAGACGAACGGGCGAACGACAACATCACCCGACAGGAAAACCCGCAGGTCCGAAGACGGACTTGAGGTCGGCACTCGCACGAATTCAGGTGAAGCAAAGATGGACTCAAAGATTGCCTCCTTGTCCGCGTAGGAAGCAGAGTCAGCGTATTCCGTCATTAACAGAACGTCCCACGCTCGCGTGGAATCCGGCTCCGCTACGAAGGCACGGTAGGACAAAACATCCCCACGTGTCTTAGCGATGCGGCGCGCTCCGGCCCAATTTGCTTCGATGCTCCGAAGATATTCGGCTTGCTGTCCCGGCAATGTTCTAATCAGATCGAGGGTCCAAACCGACTGACCGGACGAGGGCTCCGACGAAGCTGTGTCCTCCTGATCTATTCCGACGCAACTGGTTAAAAATAGTAACGCAGCGATGACTAACCGGTACATGAGCTGTAAGTGATTGTGAACGAATATTTGTGATTCTGCCGCTCGATGAAGCAGAAGTTGGAATGTAGATGTTTGAGGTTGGATGGTAAAGGTATCGTTAGAGGGTCAAGCGCAGACCTGCATATCAATAGTCGGTCTATTGATAGACTACCACACCCCTGACGCATCGTGGAAAGGCGCTTAATCGGGAATCCTAACCCTTACACGAGCAGATATGCATGGACAAGGAACTGCCTATCGGGATGTCATTTCCCCAGTAGCCATGCAATATCCCTAGTCGCTTTCGTTCTGCGAGACATGCACGAAGATTGCCATCATTTGTCCTTTCCGATTGGCCGGTGTACCAAACACGAAATTGGCAACCTTGGCACCTGATTTAGGTTCTGTCATTTCGCCGAAGATGATGCCATTTGCTCCCAGTTTAGCAGCCCTTTTTCGGGCCTTTTTGAACTGGCCTGTCTCCTTGGTGGCTGCATAATCTCCCTTGGTATAAATCAGTGCGACCTGATCATATACTTTCGGTACATCATCTTCGGAAAGGTAAATAACAACTTCTTCGGGCCGGATCTTCGGGTAGTCTGTGTTGGTGAGTTTTGTAACGCTTGCAGTGACGCAACCGGACAAGAGGAAAAAGAAGGACAGGGACAAAGCACCGGTTCTAGTCATGTCAGTCGAGGTGCCTTTTTGATCGCCTAAGGAACGAAGGGACTCGTGCTGTGCGACCGGAAGGATTCCATATTTCGGGGTGTAGTACGTTGGGCGGTCCTGCCGCATGGGTGCGGCGAATCGAGGCGCTAATGTAAATCGCGGGAAGGAGTAAATAAAGAGTCCCGCGGGGGAATAACGGGGGAATAAAAAGAGTGCCAGATCGGTCGCCGCCGGGCCAACAACCCGTGGTCCTGCTCCACGCAGCCAATCTGTCTTAATCCAGGAAAAACTGAAGGACAATTCGCAGGAAGAGGTCGGGGTTGGTGTCCATCGCGATGTGCTGTTCTCCGGGAAGGAGTTCGATCCGACTATTGAGAAGGGCCGAGTCGACTTTGTATATCGCTTCCCGAAACATTAAAGGACTTTCACCGCCGAGCAAAAGCAATGTAGGTGTTTGGACACTGGTAAAGCGGGCAGGTTCGAATCGATAAGTCCGATCGACTACCAGCTCCCGGGGGATAGTTGGAGCAAGTTGCACCCGCGTATTCCACGACGGCAACGTACGATACGACTGAAACTCCGCATCAGGCATTTTTACGACTTCGCGAAAAAACACTCCCAATGCGCCTTCCGAATCACCGCGGTCGATCATGCTCTGCATCCGATCGGGAACCGATGACGGATACATCGGCACACCCGTCGGGATCGGCGGTTCGTAGAGAACCATCCGATTTATGTTCTTCGATAAAAGGGAAGCATGAAGTGCGCAAACAGCTCCGTACGAATGACCAAGTACGAAAGATGGTTCACCGATACGTTCCAGGACGGCAGCGACATCCGCGAACTCATTTTGGATTGAGTACGCAGGAGCATCTGTGCTTTTTCCACGACCACGGCGATCCATCGCGTAGACTGTGAAATGCTGCTCTAACTGTGGGAGTATTGGTAACCAGCGGCTATGATCCGCGGTGGTCCCGTGAATGAGGAGTAGAGGAGGACCTTCTCCAGTCATCATGTAACTGATGATTGTGCCGTCGTTCGAAATTACCTGCTGCATCTGCCGTGTACCATCGTCCTGCCTTACGCGTTGGTGGTATGTGCAATTCGCAAAAAACAGAGAACTGGCTAGCCACAACGCGGGAAGGAATAAGGCATGTAAGCTGCTCTTCATCGTGTATTTTTTTCAGCTTACGAAAAAATACAACTTGTTATCGAAATTGACCTATCTCTTCTCCTTCCACTCGCCGTGGTATTGCATCACTGTCGCACGGTCACAATGAATTGAGGCCTGCTCGTGTCGGATAGTTTCGAGCGAGATGCCCTGATATGCGATCATAACAAGCGGCAGCAAGAGAATCAACCGGCACCGTCATTTCAATATTTCTACTTCCGCTGGGACGACGAAGAGCATCGTGCAGCCTGTCTTCGAAAAAACAGAATGGGTTTCGTTGGGAGGTGTATACAAGTAATCGCCTTTCTCTAGCTGAATCTTTCCAAACCGTACGGACCCTTCTAGTACGAAGACTTCTTCGCCACCCGGGTGATTATGATTGGGATAGGATGCTCCAGCGTCAAATCTGAGTAGAAACGACGGAGGTCTTTGCTCCTCGTCGTCGAATCGAAGAATCTTTACGAAGATACCATCGGTTTTGACGCCTTGCTCTACCAATGGCTTCCACTCAAGGTCATTGGTTTTAGTTACAACAGGTGACATGCGAATTCGGTGTTGTTTGAAAAAGAAAAATGTTGTGACAACAGTATCACGTTTTGATGTCGGCTCAGTGGAAACGGAGTCGTAAGGTAAATCGTACGAATGAACAATTAAAGGGCACGCACTCGAGGGCAAGGTGCTACAGGAAATATGCTAACTGCTGCTGGTACCCGGAGTATCAGTATCTTCGAGATATTGTTTCGTCGATTTGAGGACAATCGGCCATGCTGTTGTGACGGCATCATGATACCAGTCCCAATCAGTTCCATTCTGGTAGCCAGCCTGGCATAACTCCAGGCGTGACATGTTAGCATCGATAGCTGTCGCTCGTACTTCTAATGTCATTGGCCCAAGGATTGGACGTTGAGGATTGAAGTACGTATAGTTCGAAACCAACAGATGACACATCGGGTCAAGGGAAGTGATCGTACCTGTTGACAAATAGCCGAACCCCTGATCGGACACATCCCAGGCCAATAAGTAGGGTCCCCCGACCTCAGGAACAACCAGAGCACGCTGAACACCCCACCACGTCCGCAGTGCTTCAACATCCAGGAATGCATCAACGATTTCGTGGGGGAGTGCCTTGATGACTATTTCGGCTTCGACGCGGCGCATATGGTTTGGATGTTCCCCAGCGATCTACCGTTGGATGGAGTCGTGGTTGTAACTTGGCGGCCTGAAAGTTAAAGGAGATTGTGAAGCTTTTGAAACGAAATCAATGATCGAAGGTGGGGTTCGCCGAACGCCCGAAAACCGTCTGTCACTTTCTAAGGATTTTCTCCATGGTTTTGCCTTTTGCCAGTTCATCTACAAGCTTGTCCAGTTGACGAATCTTTTGCATCAACGGATCCTCTACGTCTTCGACGCGAACGCCACAGACCACACCTGTAATGAGAGGAGTGTTGGGATTCATTTGTGGTGCCTGCTCAAAAAATGTTTCGAAATCTACTTGATCGTCGATCTGCGAGTCCAGTGATTTTTGATCATAACCAGTGAGCCAGCGAATCACTAAATCTACCTCTTCTTTTGAGCGTCCTTTCTTTTCAGCCTTCTCCACATACATCGGATAGACCTTTGCAAATGGCATGGAGAATATTGGATGTTTGGCCATGTTAAGTTCTATAGTTTGTGGTTTGGTTGATTAACATTCGGTTGGCCCGACTGAATTAGCTTTTTTCAAACAGTAGCGACGAAGTACAACCCGAAGGTAAGTCGCTGGAGATTACAATTAAAGTTTGAAGTATCTAGCGCGCGTTTGAATCGGCCACGTTCCCCGTCGGGATCAACAGGAAGATATCCAGTCGGCATCATTGTAGTGACTACCTAACTACCAAAGATGTCCTGAAGATCGAAAGAAAAGTATACGGGTTGCTCTTGCTCTCGACCACCTGCGCTCGCGTACAAGCGACGTGCTGCACTATTATCAGAAGACGTGAGTACCCATGCTTCGTCGCAACCAAGAGTCTGGCCGTGTTTTAACAAAGCGTTCAGAAGAGCCTTGCCGATGCCCGTGCGCTGAAATTGCGGGGCAACGCCTACTTCGTTAATCCATAGCTCCGCAGTTTTATCCGGATGGACGTAATGCACCCCTGATGCTATTCCGACGACCGTGTCGCTGTTAATTGCGACGGCCAGATGATGTCGATCATCTTCGAGGAATTCGCGTTTCTCGCGCTCGAGGATCGGACCATCGAAAACGTCAGCTTCAACGCTATCGAGGGCGGAAATGTCACCCGAGCGAAGAATCTTTATTTCTATTTCGGTCCTGGTGTTCAAACTATTCGGCGTAGTAGTACTTTGTCAGCAGGTGCCACACATCTAGGCAGCCTCCGTCGATGGCTGGTATAGCTGAATCAGATTGCCACACGTGTCTGAAAGAATGGCGACGGTTACTGGACCCATGGCCGTTGGCCTCATAGTAAATACCACACCTTTCTTTTTAAGGCGATCGAACTCCCTTTCAACGTCATCAACCTCGAATGCGGTAATCGGAATACCCTGTTGAAATAGCTCTACCTGAAAGGTTTTAGCCGCTGAATTGTTGTTCGGCTCCAGAACCAACTCCGTGCCATCTGGATCATCTGGAGCTACCACAGTAATCCATCTGAATTCGCCAGCTGGAATCTCGTGCTTTTTAACAAATCCCATCACATCTGTGTAGAACGCAAGTGCCTTGGATTGATCGTCAACAGGAATACTATTGAGTTTGATGCGCATAAATGTTCCTCGGGTTGACCTGAGTAGTGTCGGATCAAATAATATGAACTGAGATCGAGATCTTCTTTATTGAATCTTGCTCTGTTGCATTCCACACATTAAGGAAACACAGCCATTGAGAAGGTGGTCCGGTACCACCGTTGTACGTTGGTGAGCAATGGCAACAGCTCTGTACCGGCTGGGACTAACTCCGAGTCGATCTTTAAAAAGATTACTGAACGTACCCACGCTTTGATAGCCAAGAGCGTATGCAATGTCAGTTATCGTGCCATCCGTCGTGGCAAGCAATATCTTCGCTCTCGAAAGACGACACCGGATGGCGTAATGACCGGGGCTTTCGCCAAACACACTGCCAAACAATCTTATAAAGTGATATTCGGACATGCCGATTGCTGACGCGACCGACGGAATGGATCTGCGGACAGGTACTTCCTCAAGAAGTGACCGTGCAGTCGACAGCCGTACCAGCAGATCCTTATGAAGCATTGCACATCGACGTAAACATCATGGAAGTATTGAAGTACCCGATTGTACAGGGTTCTTAAAGGTAGCCGTTCGCAATGTGAAGGTAAAGGGGGGAAGGAGGGGTATTGTGTTGCACCCGCAGAGCGGTATCACCAAACCTTTAGCGAAAGAAACGATTTCAGACTAGTGACAACGTGAGGACCACAGCAAACTTGACAACGCAGTATAGTCCGAGCAAGAAAGGGGTATAGTCTCTTGGTGGACGTCTGGAGCCGGATGGCTTGGGAACTCGATCAATGGCGTGCAGTCCGGGCTCGAGGTAGTCCAGGATCCACAATGCGTTACGCCGTTCGAGAGCGATCATTGCCGCATAGATACTATCAAGCGACTGATAACCCGGCGGAGATGCAACTATTGCGAACAAGCGCCTCAGCGGCAGGTTGGTGTAGTGCTTGATTAGTATTTCAACGGTCGGAGGCATCATGTCTCTAACCACTCACTTGAGGATGTCACGGTGCGCCGCTGGACAGCAGCCGGATATAAAATGTAGCGCATCGAGATGGGAAGGTAAAGGATGAGATGGAGTGTAGAGCCAGGACGCACGTAGTATCGCGCTACAAATCGCTGAAAGCTTCATGGTACTGTACAACACCGGACACGTTATACAAATAGTCTGGAATCAGTTCGATCAGCATAAATACCTCGGCGGGCACGTTGAACTCCGATTCAATGCCGAATTCTTTCGAGGATCGAAAACCGAAGCGCGTGTAATATTGCGGATGACCCAGGACGACTACTGCTCCGCACCCGAGATCACGACAACTCGCAAGGCCTGCATTTATTAACCTGGATCCGATTCCGCGTCGTTGCCATTGTGGATCGACAGCCATCGGCGCAAGTGCCATAAGATCAATATCAGGATGCTCCGATATTTTAACGGGATTAAAAAGAATGTGGCCGACAATTGAGTTGTTCAGTTCGGCGACTAAAGAGATAGTCGGATCGGCCCTGGCCCGAAGCGAATCAACCAGTGTTGCTTCGGCCGAGGTTTCAAACGCCGCGGAGTTTACGGCTTTTACAGATGGCCAATCGGGCTCCTCTTCAGGTCGGACAATGATTGAATTCACAGAACGAAATACGTTGTTCAGTTATGCCGACTGGCGGCGATAATCAAAAGAGTGTCACATAAATATCCGACCAGATCTCCCATGTTCCGTCGTCTACAATCCCGTGTCAAGAATACTTACTTCCGACGCAATACTTGCCATCCGTGCTGCTCGCGCTACCAACCCAATCGCCTACTTCAAACGCGCGGTTTACCCGATCGATTTACTGACATCGTCCAGAGTCGGCGCGCGCAGGCTAACTACTCGGCAATGTACGGGCCACCCGTTTCTCCCCAGCCCCACGTGGGCATTGGTTCAGATTGATCTATCGGATTTTCATCGAGTTGGGAATTGATTTTAGCTAGGCGCGAACCCCATTCAATGTAGCCCACGAAAGCAGATCTGAATTCCGGATCGTCTTTCAAGCCAATCTCATCAGCTGTCTGGATCAGTAGACCAGACCAACGTTGTCGCATTTCCTCTGTTAGCATTTTGCCGATATGCTGCTGGATCATCCTCGCATGGCTACCGCCATGATCTTGCGTGTAGATCTTTGGGCCTCCGAACACTTCCGCTACGAAGTGCGCCACGTGTTCAACGTGTTCGGGTGACATGTTCGCAAAGACATCAGCGAGGAGCGGATCTATGAGGACCTTTTCATAGAATTTGTCAAATAAGAGCTCAAACGTCCGGAGGTCACCGGCCCATTCGTAAAGCGATGGGGTATCTTTCATGGTTGATGTATTCTAGGTAAGTCGCATTTATTAAACAGTGTTTCGTAATCCGAGTAGATGCGGTGTGCGATCGTCGTTAAGTACGCCATGGCCGGGGCAAAAAAGCACTCGCAGAGTTTTCCAGGTCACGTTACTGCCTTGACTCCCGAGGCGACAACTAATCACAGGTTGTGTCTGAGGACACCGTCGGATTCAAATTCCTT
>CBDUKH010000138.1:0-8268 GCA_965367755.1 uncultured Rhodothermales bacterium | reverse complement strand
GTCTTCGAGGACACCGTTGTTGTTGGAGACCATTGCGGCGTAGCGAATGGAACCCGATGATGTTACAGGACCGTTAAATTTGAGACCCATGTCGCGTGATCTGACCACGCCAACTCTATCCTGAATAGTTTTTTCGAGACTTCGAAAGTCCCATACTTTTTCAGATACGGTATAGGACGGCGGCGACATCACGCCGAACGTAGCATGATGCCCGTCACCGAGAACGTCGCGCCACTGCACGTACAAGTCCTTGACATAAGGCGTTGCATCGTCAGCCTTGGTTTCGAGCCTGGCACGCGAACGAAACCGATCAGAGATATCGAAATCTGTCGTCAGGTATAGTCTTCGATACGTGAATCCGTTCTCGCCGACCTGTGACGAGTCGGGCGAATCCACCGTGTAGTAATAGTCGAGGTAAGCCAAACCGCTTATGTTAACATGTTGCTGACCGGCCGACTCCTGATTAAACCAGGAGAACGCGGTGACTACAATTAGGAAGACATTTCGAAGGCGCATCTAAGACAGCAATAGTAGAGTTCATATGTGACCAAATTATTACCGGGATGATAAGTACGCGTAATGTCAATGTTATCTCAAGATTATGTTAGTGTTACCAACCTTGATTTTGAATAAGATGCAGGAATGTAGTTGGCCAATTGGCCGCATCTGGAAACCTCATGACGCGTGTTTGAAGAAGGCTTGATTGGACAATCGCGGACAGATAGACCAGAAACCTGAATTCTTTGACGTGTTGCCGAATCGGTGTCATGTATTGAAGCACCCGGGACCTGTTGCATCTAAGTCGTGGATTCTCTAATTATTGTGATGAAGCGTCTTACGAGCCAGCGAATGGCGGCATCGTAAGTTGTGTCGCCTGTGCGTGCGATGCGCAACCCTGAGTTGCGCTAAAGTGACGGTCTATCAACTTCTCTAGAGATACCGTTATGAAACAACTATTGAGCCTAGTGCTTCTCGTCTTAATACTGGTCCCGGGTCGACATGCCAATTCTCAGACGACTATTTACGTCAATGGGGCCGCCACGGGAGCCGACAACGGGTCGTCATGGGACGATGCATTTGTTTATCCCCGAGATGCATTTCTTTCAGCAAACCCTGGCGATGTTGTATTCGTCGCCCGATTCGTCTACTACCCCGACAAGTCCAATATCGAGGCAGTAGAAGACGATCCTTCGGTCAGCTTCGATATTCCATCGGGTGTTTCTGTGTATGGTGGCTTCGCTGGAGGTGAAACCTCCGTTGACGAACGGGATCCCGATCCATCCACGAACGAAACGGTTTTTAGCGGAGCAATTTCTGCAACACTCAATTCTGATCATGTGGTAAGCATCGTTGGCGCAGACCCGTCGACGCTGCTCACCGGGTTCACTATCACCGGCGGGGGGGCCGACGGGCAGATGAACGGGAATGGCGGCGGTGTCATCGTTCAAGATTCGGATGCTCGTCTCGAGAATATTATTGTCTCCAATAACTTCGCAAGCGGATTCGGTGGGGGTATCTACGTTGATGGACCCGATTGTAATCCGACCTTCGTTGCTGTCAAGGTTGTGCAGAACCAGGCCGAGTCGGGAGGTGGTGTGTATCTGAATGGATGCGTAAGCGAGTTTGATTTTTTGGTGGCTAAGGAAAACGAAGCGACGTCCGATGGGGGCGGCATGGCGGTCGGCGGTGGAGCAGCGGTAAACAGCGATTACGGTCTTTATCTCAGAAATATCGGTATGCACGGCGGTGGTTTATACAATCAAGGAAGCGCCGAAATCCGAAACAGTAGCTTCGTGGACAACTCGGCTCTGGCGCACGGAGGCGGTGCGTACAACCAAGGCTTCATCGACGTAAGGAATTCGAACTTCTTTGAAAATAAAGTCAATGAGATCCTCGGTGATGGAGGGGGAATCTACACGGCCTTGGTAAGTGTGGCGTTATTATTAGGAAATGGATTCACACGGAATGAGGCTGCCAACAATGGCGGAGGTCTTTACATTTCTGAAAACGTCACGATCGATCTGCATGACACATACTTTATAGGAAATTCAGCATCCGGTAACGGCGGTGGTTTGTATGTGTCGTCGGGTCAAGACCCCAAGATGAACCTGCTGTTCAACGGTAATGTAGCCGGTGGCGACGGCGGTGGCATGTACAACAACGCCAGCACGGGCACGTTCAACTCGACATTTGCTAACAATACTGCGAACCGTGGTGGTGCTATCGCAAACAACGTCGGGTTTAGCTCCTTCCTGCACAACTCGGTTATTTCAGATAACTCGGCCGTAACGGACCCCGACATCTTTCTGGAATCAAACGCCTCCTACAACCTGTGGTCATCATTGCTTGAGGGAGGCTTGACGGCGGGTGGAGCCGATATTCAAGGCAGCGTTTACGGAAATGCATTGTTTGAGGACGTCGATGGTGAAGACGGTATTCCAGGTAACGCCGATGATAATTTGTCGCTCAGTACCGCCTCACCAGGCTTTGACACCGGGAGTCCATCCGGTGGACTTACCGATTATCTTGACCGTGACGAGGACGGTGACTCTTTTGAGCCATGGCCCGATGACCTTCAAGGCAAGCCACGAGACCAGGGAGCAAATCCAGACATGGGCGCATACGAAGGCACGTACCTGCCTATCGAACTAAACAATCGGAGGTTCACCGCGGATCTTTCCCTAACCAAGACGGCGGACAAAGAGGTCGCCAGGGTAGGCGAGGCCGTCACGTATACAATCACTGTTCACAACGATGGACCTCAGAATGTCGGACAAGTTAAAGTGAGTGAAGAGTTGCACGGTAGTCTTGTCTATACCGGCTCATCCGGCGACGGCCACTACAATATTGTTTCCAGAGTCTGGGATGTTGGTGAAGTCCCCGTGGGTGAAGACAAGACAATTACAATTACGACCATAGTTACAGCAGCAGTACTGATCAACAACGTATCATGCGTTGCTGGCGCGAGCCTGCCGGATCCTGACTTTTCCTTTGACCTGTGGCTCGATGATATGCCGACGCAAGATGACTGCGATAGTGTGGAATTGAATGGAGCAACAGGAACTGACGAGCTTCCGGGAAGCAACGACGTTTCGCCGATCACAGACGTTTATCCGAATCCATTTAATCAGGAAGTGAACATCAACTTTGTGATGGAATCACCGGCGTCCGTTCAGGTCAGCATTTACGACGTGCTCGGGCGAAAAGTGGCGACGCTGCTCGATGACCATATCGCGATCGGTGATCAGCATGTACGCTGGGGCGGCCAGACCGATTCGGGTACAATCGTGTCGAACGGTGTCTACTTTGTGTCGCTGAAAGTTGGACAGACAACGTCGAGCGTGCCCGTTGTCCTCGCGAGGTAGCGCCTGGGCCACATGATGCCGCGATGAGGCGGTTTTGATTGCAGCTTAAAAAACGCTCACTGGGCGCTGTGCTACGATTTGATCGTACAGAATGGTTGGCCTTTCCGTTCATCTCTGGGGACGATTAGTCATAACTCCGTCGTGCATCACTGCGCCATTTTTGTCTCATCACGCCATTGACACACTGATTAGACTCAAATTTAGTCCAAAAAGCGATATTTCGAAATCGTTGATCCAAATATGGACAAAATCACGGTCTGATGGATTGACAGGTGCCCAGTCGGATATTATCCTGAGAACATCAGGCAGGACCAATCCTTAGCGCCGCCTGGTTGTTACTCCTCTATTAAGCGCGGCAGCATGACCTCAACACGAACACTGCTATTCCTGGCGGTGAGTGTCGTCATTTATGGCGGCTGTACGTCAGACCCGAGAGCGTATCCTTACGTACTCCACGAAGAGTATGACACGTACACTAACGAATATCCCGTAGATGTGGACGGGGACGGCCGGGACGAGTTTGTCCGTGTCCAGGTTGAAGGTGACGGTGATGGGCGACTGTGGACCGTGGCTCTAAGGACGGGCGATGAACGGAGTGTTGATCAAGTGAATTTCGATCACCAGATCGTTTCCAGTCCCCTCGTTGTAGATTTCGGAAATGATGGTCGGGAAGAAATCCTGGTGGCTGTTTGTCGCAACGATTCGTTATACCTTGTACAAACGAAGTTCGATCTCGCCGCTCATGATGTCACTACGGAGAATTGGTATTACGTAGCCAGTGGAGAAGCTGTCAAGCGCGAAGGGGTAACCTATCCGTGGGATCCTCGTGTGGGAAATGTCTATCTCACGCAAAGCAGCTCCGGCACGCCTATTTTGTCTGTCGTAGTGACCACCCAGTACGCAGGATATCCACGTGGGATTGTCAACCTGTCTGGACAAAATTTTAAAGACAGGGACGAGCTGTTTGTCGGCGCCAAAATCGGTTCACACCATCGACCGGAAGACTATGACGGCAATGGTACGCTTGATCTCATTCTCAAGTCATACTCCTCTGACAACGGACATTCGTACAACGGGTTTACCGATTCACTTTCTTATCTGTTTGCCGTACAGCTCGATCCGCTCGAGATAATTTGGTCGAAACAGGTAGGTGGAAACGGGGGATCATCTTTCAGCTCACGGCTCGGTAATTTTTCAGGGTCCGGGTCGCACGAAATCGCAACATTTATTAGCCGGACATCAACTCCGTCCGACGTTACAATTAGAGATGCGCGAACGGGAGAGGTAATACGGAATGCCCATCATGAAGTAGCTATTAACCAACTACGGGCATTGCCATTTGGACTGGACGAGGACAAAGTCGTTTTCCACGATATCAGGGGACGTCTTTATATCCTGTCACACGCGTCACTCAAAGCGTCAATGCTTCTGGACGGCGGGGTAGACGGTTTTCTAATAGGCCCAGACATTGACGGTGACGGCAATGAGGATATCTATGTCAATACGCAGGTCGGCGTCAAGATTTTCAGCGGAACTGGAAAAGCGATTGCGTTCATTCCCGGCAGGCAGCCGAACCTGAATATTATCGCTGGAGATATTGGTTTCGGTCGACAACAGGCCGGCAAAATCATGTTTGGCAGGCCAGGTCGCAGGATTATTTATTCGGCGCGGGCAAATCCATGGTATCCGGTTTTTCGTTACTGGCCCGTGTTCGCGATATTTGCTGTGATTGGAATAATGGTGTCACCACTGATTCTTACTCGACGTCTGGCACTGTATCAGAATCAGGCAAGGACTCTCGCCTCCGATCTGGCGGAACAACACGCTCGAATTCAGTCGCTGGAGGGTATGGTTAATGAGCTCCAGACTCAAGCCGTCGGCGGCGTATTACCTACTCGAGAATTGTCCTTCCCTATGCAGATCAAACAGGTCCTTGACGATTACGCACTCGATTCTTCATTTGATGTCGACAAATTTGCAGGCAAACTGGGCTATAGCACGCGCCAGACGATTAGAAAAGTAAAGGCAGCGACCGGGAAAAGTCCCAACGAAGTGATCTGGTTGTATCGGATAGAGTATGCGAAGTCGTTGCTGACAGAAAGCGACACTACAATAGCCGACGTTTCTGATCAGTCAGGATTCAAAAGCCAGTCCCATTTCAGTACAAAGTTTTACGAACTCGTCGGTGTCAAGCCGACTGAGTTTCGGAAGTCCGTATGCGCCTGAAAGTTAATCTCTAATTAATGCTTAGCGTCTATGACCTAAACAATTTGTAACCTTCTCAGCTTGTAGCTCAGACCGACGTTAAGTGCGGCATATCGTGAAAACCCTCGTGATCTAATCAGACGCACGTCGGGGAGGAGCTATGCGAGCAGCGGCGATTCTCCCGATTGCTTTCTGCACTATGTACGCCATGGTCGTTGAACATGGCGATATAAAACTCTTTGTTATCTCTGGCAGAGATGTTTTTCATTGTATGGAAAATTCCCCTGACTGAATTGCTAAAACGGAATAAATCGTTCCCAGCTGCATGTTACATCAGGTGTTCGCAAGTTCGCCTGGGTATGCTACTGTTCATACTTCTTTTCCTGGCAATCAATACAGGATGTACTACTGACCCACGCGCATACCCTTACCGTGTTTTCGAAGAGCTGAGTTTGCCTCAGGATGCCGAACCTGTTGACACGAATGGAGACGGGATCGATGAACTCGTTTATTCAAGGAATACTGCCGGTGGTTCCGTGTGGTCGGTTATTCTGGAGTCATTCGACGGCTTGACCGTGGACCAGGCCAATTACAGTGCGACGTTAGTTTCCAAACCGCACATAGTCGACATCGGACTGGATGGCAGGCAGGAAGTCCTTGCTCCGGTTATTCGCAATGACTCCCTATTCTTGTCTCAGTTGACCGTTGACCTTGTGAACAAGGACGTCGACAAGGCTGCTGAATATTTCGTTGCCGCTGGAAGCACGGCGTTCAGGGACGGCGTCGAGTATCCATGGAGACCGGCTGTTCGCGCAGTCCATCTTTTGGATGGTCGGTCCTCGTCACCTCGATTAATCGTTGTTGTGTCGACAGGCTATGCGATTTATCCTAGGGGAATTGTCGAGCTATCCGGTCAAAAATTTTCTGAGAGGAGAGAGTTTTTCGTCGGTGCGGCTGTTGATTCTCCGTTTGAGCCCGAAGACTATAACGGTGACGGTCGACTGGATCTATTGTTGACCTCTTACGCCTCAGATAATGGCGGAGATTTAAACGGCCTGGCTGACACTCTTGCTTATCTTATTGTCGTCGACCTGGACTCATTGAAAATAATATGGTCTGAAGTGACGGGCGGCGAAGCCGAGTGGGCTGTCGCCACGCGACGATCGCACTTTAGTGATCGCGAGTCCGGAGAAATCGCGACCATCGTGTCAAGGAACTCGAATCCTTCAACGCTTCGGTTCAGGGATGCTGCGACAGGGAACATCAGGCACGAATATCGACACCGTGTCTTACTCCACAACATCCTTGCTCTCACACCGCCGGACGGACTGGACAATGTCGTCTTTCTGGATGTTCGTAACCAATTGTCCATTATCGGAGGGCCGCCCGAATTCAAGACATCAAGGTTAATGAACGCTCCGGCGTATACGATCAAAACGGGATTCGATTTCGATAGTGACGGCTTTGAAGACTTGTTTGCATTTACCGATCAGGGCATTTGCGTATTCGACAGTAAAGGTCGACGCCTTGCGACAATACCTCTTGTCAGTCCTGGCGGAAGTGTCAGTACATTGAGCATCGGTCGCAACTTCCCCGATCGGCTGATGATCACAACCTCGGACCTGACGAAAAGCTTTCGCATAGAAAAGAATCCATGGTACCTGTTCTTTAGATACTGGGTCGGACTCGTGATACTTGCTGTGATTTGTTTGTTGTATCTGCCTATCGTCATGTCAGCGCGCCTCGCTCGAATACACTCGGAGGACAGGGTAATTCGTAAGACGATGGAGAACCAATCGACGGAGCTGCAGGCAATGTCGGCACATCTTGCGGAGATGCAAGAGCAATCATTGAAGACTGTTCTTCCTGGTCCCGAACAGCCGTTTCAACTTCTCATTAAAGAAGTCCTTGATCGCTATGCGTTAGACCCCCGGTTTGACGTCGACATGTTTTCTGGCAAGCTTGGATATAGTTCACGCCAGACTATCCGCAAAGTGAAGGCAACCACAGGAAAGAGTCCAAACGAACTTATCTGGTTGTACCGGATTGAATATGCGAAGAAGTTGTTACTGGAAGAAGATCGATCGATCGCAGATGTTGCCGACGAGAGTGGGTTTAAGAGCCAGGCACATTTTAGTACCAAGTTCAGCGAAATTGTCGGGTTGACGCCGACAGACTATCGACAGAACACCGGATAGGAAATTGTTATCGTGTCAGTCAATGTCACGATCGCGTACATTTGCAAAGTACGAAGTGATTAATATATGTTTGGTGGCGTTAGGTATGGACGATATGCCAGGTGACTGGCAGTCCAATCAGCCTGATGTGCCATGCCTGACGCATCAGGCGCGCTACCGCTACTATCGATCGTTCGCGTCCGCCATTATTCAATAAGTCCCCCAAGCCGTAAGGGATTACCGCCGTTTTACTAAATCAGACCTGGCCAACGCATCACTGCTGTCTCAAGATTCTCGACGATCTTGTGTAGTGTACGCGTGGGCGACTCCCGATAACATGGATGAAAACTGGCTGCTAAAACTCGACAGGCTCAAAGAATTGCGAGGAAAAGGCCGTGAGTTTGATCGGGCCCACATGGAAGCTGTACTGGACGCAGCCTACGTTGACGGGACGTTCATGATCATGGTGATGGAGGGCGAGTTCGAATTAGCCCGGGAATGGATCGTCAAGTCGTTGAAGG
>CBDUKH010000137.1:0-8338 GCA_965367755.1 uncultured Rhodothermales bacterium | reverse complement strand
CCCGGTGCCTCAGCTCATCCATGCCGGGCTTTAGTTGATCATGAACTAGGCATTCGTCCGCGTGCAAAAACTTGCATGTAGACAGGTGTTCAACAGAGGGATGAACTCATGCAGACAAAATCGGAATGGATAGATGCGCTTGAAGAACTTGTCGCGCTGCGCGGAAAAAAAGGTTACCATAAACGACATGCTGAGTTGTCACGATTTGCGGCACGTGTAGACTTTGTTTTTCTTTCGCACGTGCTGTCTGGACAACTGGAACAGGCGAAGCGGTGGATGCGAGATGCAGATGGTGCGAAATTCAATAGTGATAATCATTCGTGGTCATTTGGCCCGTTGAATTTCGACATGCGAAACGATAAATCATGACGCATCAGTCCCGATAATTGTGCAGTCGCCATGTGCGTCATTAAAAAAGATTGGCGATACTCGCTTAGAGCTTCCCGGTAAAGCTGACAAACCATCCGTGTTCGTTGATGTCAACGTTTGTCAAATCATCAGAGAATCCGGAGAAGTTATATCCGGCGCCCAGCGTCATGTATTTGTGGAGCTCCCTGAACGCGCCGACGAGAATTCCATGTCTTTTCTGTTCATCTTCGGCTGACCAAAGAATGCGATACTCGGCGACAGCATCGACAATCGTGCTATTTATTTTTGGAATTCGTGGTCGGAAACGAATCTGCATGATGGCCAGTGACTTATCGCTGTCGAGCCAATCGTTCCCCGTCCGTGATAGCCGCATGGCTCCACGCCTCGTCGCAAACTTGGATCCCGCCGACCATGTATGATCTTTCGATATTCGGTACGTAGTCTCAGCGCTAACTACCGTGGCCCTTTGGGCGGGACGAAGAAGCGACTGGCCAATGCTTGGCAGATCATACAGGTAGATTAACTTGCTGAGTAGATTCATGTTGTTGTGGCGAACGGGGCGATACGAAAATCCGAGGGCACCCTCCGTAAATCGACCCGGATTGATTCTGTCCAGGTCATCGGTAGTGACGGCGTGGTTCAGCTTGCCCAGCAAGGTAGATGATGGGTTAATCCTGAACTCCCCGCGTTCTGCCAGGACAAACTGTCGACGCGTAACGAGGCCACCATCACGACGAAATTCTACGCGAGATTGCGCTGATACACGGGCGCTTTCGAGCGATGCCCATACTGAAACAGCATCGCGATCATTTTGTCCGCTTGCCGCATTATCCAGATCGCTCAGTTGCAGTGACGCGCCGACGTTGACTTCCTGAATCGGTGCATAGTCGATTCCGTAGGCATGAGCAAGGCTGACATGTTGAGTACCTCGCACGAATTGTCCTTCGCTAAACAGATTTACCTGGTTACTGAGTTCCATCCGTTGACCGAGGGTAACCGCACCACGTTGATCATCGTTTCTGTCCGTCGACATGGTATAGTTGCCATAGACGAGCCGTTCGTTGCTGACGCGCCAGGCACCGCCCACTCGTGCCCCTGGAAGAGCACCGACGGAGGCGGCGCTTGTTATGCTGAAGCGGGTGAAGTAGATGTCGGCCTGGCCGACCATGCCGAAGCCCCGGCTTCCAGTACCAACTTCGGATCGCAGGGATAGCTTGTCGCTGATACGAGATCGGATTCCGACTGCCGCGCGATCGTTTTTGGCGTAGGTGTTGCTTTCCGCAAACGAAGTCTGCAACAGTGTGTAGATGTTTTGTCGGCTGCCGAAGTCGCGGCCTACTTTGACGGCCGCAAGGTACGCGTCCTCTGTCGTAGCCGTCACGGCAGAGCTTTTCCCCAGCAGCAGGTCGTCGAGTTCGTTGCTCTGATATTGTATCTCAGCGGCGACGTTATATATACCCGGATCGTAATCGACCTGTGCTGAATACCGATCTTGCCTGCCGAGACCATCTTTGTCTAGCGAAGATGCCCGGGCGGCGAGTTGGAAGTGATCGGTCGAGTTCCACATAGCTTCCGCACCGAATGACGTGACGTCACGATCCGCCCCGAGTCTCGAGGGTGAGTATCCTGCATCCAGTTTCCGCCACCAGCCGGAGATTTGACCGTCGACTTCAGAGAAATCCCGCAGGTCGAGCCTGCTCTCCAGGCCCATAGCCATCCCTGAGGTTCCAATAGATGCGGTAGGTGGAGTAAACGTTAACCCGCCATCATCGGAAATAGTCGAGTTGTACGTCTGATTGGACTCTGTCTCTACGAACTCTGCCTTAACGTACGTTGAGTTTCCGCCTTTCAGAATAACATCCGCTCCGAGTAGCTGGTAGTTTTCCAGGTCTCGTTGTTCGGTGACAGCAGTGAGTCCAGCACCGACATTGTCAGTGGCCCACGCTCTCGTACGGAATCCCGCTGTAAGATTGTCGGCTTCGAATCCTGTTGGTAGAAACTCGTAGTCGATCAAAATGAACACGCGGTTTCCGTCTAGCGGTTCATCTTTAATAAGAGAGGGGTTGGCCTGGTCGACAACCTGATTCAGGGGACGGGTAAGAATGATGCGTCCCTGGAGTTCGTCAATTTCGTAGTCGCGTCCCGGTCGAAGTGCGACATTTTCAATGACCCGATCGGAATCGCGGTCGCGAACTTCTATTCTCGCTTTTGCGGATCCGAAGACAATGTTGGTTTCACGGAGATAGTAGACGCTGCCTCCTGTCGCACGGTGCGTCTCGTGGCCAAATGCAGTCTCCGGATTCGAAGCAAACGATGCGAGCTGATACCTGGAATCTCCAAACCGGGTAGTCGACCTGCTGTTAAAGACACCTTTACCTCCAAACAGGCTCCGATTGTACTGTGCGAATTCGGTGCCAGTAAACCCCGTATTAAAGTTGCCGAGAACGGCGTTGTACTGATTGCAATCGATGCGTGCGTAAACAGGACTCAATGTCGGAGTTGTTTCCAGCGTCGTCGACCCATCACCGTACGTAGGATAGTAGCGATCCTGGTCCAGATTCCTGAAGATCTCATTCGGACTGCCAGAGTTGCGTAAGCGGAACAGGTTATCGAATCCGTCATCATCGTCCAGTGACAGTCGACCGGTCACTGCGCATGTGCAGTTAACTTTGCCACGCGCAAAGGCGTCGATGTTCGTTTCGGTGTCACTGCCGGTGCTGAGGTCGGCACTGACGATGCCAAACAGATAGCGATCGCAGTCCGAGTCGGAAGTTATTGTTGGTGGATCTGGTGCAGGTTCGACAGGGGGTGGTCGAGTCTCCGTATAAGTTACGCGAATGGAGTAGTCAATCCGCCGGACCGAGTCGTTCGGCATGACATTCTGTGACAGTGCAATAGTCGTTACGGCGGTGGTAGCAACATCGAAAGATGTAAATTGACCGACAAAATGAGCAAGCGCCTCGTGGGCATGGGCGGAATCGGATCTGGCAATTCGTTGACGCTCTTCGAGAAGGCCGTCGACCCTGACATCAACACGCCGGTTGCGTCGCTTACACTCCGCTAATCCAACCAGACCCCTCGCGACTTCTTCAGGTCGACAGTTACGGAATTCCACTTCGTCTCCGTGACTTATCGTATCCTTTTTTGCCGATGCGATGCTTAGTCCGTTGCGATCGAAGTATTGTGCGAGAGTGTCAAGTACCACACGAGCGCGAAGGTCTCCGAGTTCAAAGTTGTTGGAGATGTTTTCTCCGTTAATGACAGTTCCGGGCCGGATGGGGTCTCGATCCGCATAGCCTGTAACGGTGATGGAGTCCACGACCGCCCATGCAGACGCGATATTGTTCAGGATAACGCCGGTGGTGTCGTCAAGCGTTGCCCTGCCTGAATCGAACTCAACGAAGACTGTATCTGTGCGCGAGTCCCGCTGCGTTGCAACATTAGAAGCTGAATTTATATACGAAGTCGCCTCGATACGGATCGTCGGCTCATATGGAAGAACCTTCTGCATAGCCAGCCGGAGCGAATCCACCAGGAGTACTGTTCTTTCGTCGAGACTTGACGGGTCGACGCGCATGTCGAAATAACTTATCCCGGTTAAGGTCTCGTCAAATGGAACCTGTTCTCCTGTATCTGTTGATCGCGGTGGCCGTTGCGACAGTGCTCCGCTTCTTCGTCCGGGGACGATTGTTTCCATCACGAAAAACGAACGGGTGTCCTCATGTTGTATGACCGGAATGTGGATACCGGAAAGAGTCAGATAGGACTGGTCGGTTTGAGTCTGTTCATCTGGTAAATCAGCTGTCAAACGGATACGGTTTCCGCCGACAGGGATCTGCTGTCGGACGAGCCGGCTCCGGCCGTAGACATCACGTCGATATTGTTCGCTTGCGGATTCGTTTGCGTCAGGACTCTGATCAGAGAACTGCAGTACCTGAACTTCTGTCTCATCGTACCGGTCACGGCGGTCGTAGGCACGAAGCACGTAGAAATAACGTTCTCCATGGACGGTCGACAGTCCAGCGGGAATATCCCATGTCAGGTATTCGTCGAGGGTTTTCGCTTCTTGTGCGACAGTGTCGACGAGGACGGCGTAGTCGAGGTCCGGACCATCATAAATACGTAGTTCGAATCGATCGACGAATGAGCTGTAGTTGGTGTACAGATAGAAGTCAATGCTGTCCACAGGTAACTGTGCAAACCGTGTTGTTCCAATGTTGAGCATTGGCTCGATCTGAAGCGGGTCGTCAATTATCTGCACCCGGCTGGCCGTGGCAGGGTCACACGCGATGAGTGCAAAAACGGACTGTGATAAAATACCAGTCGAGTCTGAATCGCAATCAGCAGGATCTGCGTGTTGAGTGTCAACGAATTTCGATTGAGGTAGTGCATTCTCAAGAACGGAACGCAGCGTGTCGACTCGCGCATATTCGAGATCGCGGTCAGCAGTCCGCGTTTGTTGTTGTGCCTGACTGGTGCTGGTCCGCGTATCTGCCCGGGCAAGAAGCTGGTACTCCGATTCCAGGATACGAACTACCTCGACAGCCCGCTGGTAGGCGAGTACATCTTCAGAAACGAACGTGAGGGCCGTGGGGATGTGTATGATAATTGCAGTCTGCGGCGTAACCGAGACGCTATCGATGGTGCCTGAGCGATGCCATCGGTCAATGATTTCAGAAACCTGTTGATGTGGGAATGAGATCAGGGAGTCCGTCCATGTAGCGAAGTCGACTACAACGTAATACGTAGAGTCAATGATGGCGCTGCCCTGGTTACCATAGATAGTGATCTGGAATGGAACAGGAATTTGGGCTGGCTCTATGTTGGCATTCGAGGCGGAATACAGCGCTTGGACAATCTCGGACCGCCTCACATAATCAATGGAGTTATGCAAGCTATCCATGGCATCATCGAGAAGTACTTCTGTCGAGTCCACAAAATGTTCAGCGACTCTTATTATCTCGAACGATTCCCAGAGAGGAGTTTCGGTGGAATGAGTTTCCAGAGGCGGAATGACAACGCCGAAGTCTGCCTGGTGGAGCATCCCCTGGGTAATCCTGACGACGCGCGGATTGTCCGTGCTGAACGATGCACCCTGTGGCAGCGTCGTCTTGACGATTTTCATCACGAGATTGCGACCACGTTTGTAGTTGCCACCGTCGACATCGGCAATATGATAGCGGCCGTGCTGGTCGGTCTCAACGATGAGTCCATCGGCAGTAGCGACATGCACACCCGGGATTCCGAATTCGAAAGGATCCTGCAGACCGTTTCCGTTTTTATCTTCGAATACCTTACCCACCACCGTCGATCGTTGGAAGATGGGATCTTCAACTAGCTCGACATTAGCAGAAGCAGTAGCCTCGACTCCGCCGGATAATACGGTGACAATGTTACCGTACGTGCCTGGCTCTGCGGTTGAAGCCACTCTCATGATGTACGAGATTTCCGCGACTTCTTCGGGAGCCAGTTTGAAAGGGCTGAATCGGTTGGTCGCGCTGTCGAACGCGAGGGTAGAGGAGCGGTCGTCGCCCGTTCCAAGGATTCGATCGTCGCCGTATCGTGTAAGGAGCGAGGTTCCGGCGACAGCTATCAGCTCCTCGGCCGCTTCGTCGAATACAGTGACGCTGAGCGAATCAATGCCCGGCCCGTTCTGGAGTCTGACGCGGTACACGACGTGTTCACCCGGTTCAACAGTTCGCCTGTCCGCAACTTTCGTAATGTTCAGGAGAGGCGGCGGAGGTTGGACGACTACAATGACCAGGTCAGACTGGCTCGTTACGCCATCTTCAATAATCGGGTCGCCATCATCGAACCCATCTCCGGAAGCTGTCGCCTGGTTGGAGATGGTTGTCTGGTCGGGTTCGGGAAGTAGCGTGACGTCAAAACTGATCGCAAACGAATCATTGGGTGCCAGACTACCTCCATCGGCAACCGATAACAGGTGGATGTCGGATGCTCCGTTGTAGCCGGAGTTGATAGTCAGCGGATCCGGAGCATTATAGGTAAGCGACGGTTGTTGTGATATCTCATATGTGCCGACGGTGAGATCACCGATTGCAAGCGAACCAAGTTCCAGTGAGTCGACCAGCAAGATGTCGTGGAGTACTGAAGTCCCCGTGTTTGTTACGCTGATCGAGAATGGGATGGTAACCGATTTGTCACGATGGTAGACCACTTCGCCTGCTTCCTTCTTGACCGCGATTGAAGCAGGGATGGGTGGAACGTAAGGATGCAGATGAACGGTTATCGTGTCACCGCCCGACGAACCGCCCCCCCCCCCCCCACCACTTCCGCCAGTTGCAAACGCGCTGTTAGTAATGACAGAGTCACCGGGCTGAGGAAAGAGTCGTACCGTAAAGTTGACGACGAGAGAATCATTGGCGGCGAGGTTGCCGCTGTTGGATAGAAGCCGGGTATCGGAGTCGCCATCAAAATCCGAATTGACGGCAAATCCGGATCCACTTCCGTGCACCAGTTCTGGAGCTATGGAAAGCGTATAGGTGCCAACGGTGTTTACGGAGTCGGGGGTATAGGCCCCGTGCTCAGGAGCAAGCGAATCGGCGAGTTGGACGGTAGTAAGCGTGGAGTCGCCTGCATTAGTGACGGATATCCAGTACGGAATAGAAAACGTGTTGTCGGGGTGGGCGACGGCATCGCCTGCACGCTTGCTGACTACGATTGAGTCCGTGCCTGCAGGTACTCTTTCCGGCAGGACGACGGTCGTCGAATCTCTTGAGGATACTCCGCTGCTGTTTGCGACTGCTTTATTGATGACAACCGAGTCGCCCTGTACTGGGTGCATTCTGACCGCAAAGCTAACGACGATGGAATCGTTTGCACCAAGAGAACCAGTACTTGAAAGAAGGTTAATGAAGGTTTCGCCGTCGTAGTCGGGATTGATAGCGAACCCGGAGGAAGTGCCGGTTAGTAGTGCCGGTTTGGTTTCAAACGTGTAGGAGCCTGGGTTCGTTGCAGAATCCGGTAAGTAGATTCCATGCTCGAAGGCGAGCGAGTCGAGCAGCTGTACAGGAGCGAGGTTTGCGCTGCCGTCGTTCTTGACTGTGATGGAATACGGAATGGAGAATGTGTTGTCGCTGTTGCTGATGACGGGGCCAGCGTCCTTCGACACCGCGATAGAAGGTAGGGTCGGAGGGATTTCGATCTCGATAAGGTCGAAGGCTTTCACACCGCCGATGTACGAGAGGTCGTCGTCATCAAAACCATCTCCAGCAGAGCAGGCATCGTTTGTTATTGTCGTGACGCCGGGCAAAGGAAAGAAGCGAACGGCGAGGCCGACGACAATGGAGTCACCGGGAGCGAGGCTGGCGTCGCCGATGACGGAGAGCATGTGGAATTGCGACGTGCCGTCGTAGGTCGGGTCGGTGACGAACCCGCTCCCGTTGTCGACTTCGATGAAGGGCAGTGATGCCAGTTCATAGGTACCCGGTTGGGTAACATTGCCGGGAGCGTACGTGCCGAACTTGAGCGTATCGATGAGGAGGATGTCGTCGAGGACCAGGTCGCCGTCGTTGCCGATGGTAAAGGCAAAGGGGATGGTGTAGGTACCGTCGCCGTTGATAAGGATGGCGCCGGCTCTTTTGTCAAGGGTGATGGACTGGCCCAGGGCTTCGGAGGTGCTACCGACAGGCAGAGTTTCCTGCGCAGAAGCATATCCCGCACTGAACGTGAGCGAGATAAGAAGTATGAACCTGCAAAGCCGCGATGCAAGCATGGAGTCGGACCGCCGGAGTGTGGAGAACGAAAGAGACATAGTGCGTCGAGATGTTCTCCGTTAACAAAGTTGACCTTCAATATAGACCGACGGATTTATTTTGAGGGTCTATAGCACAGTTAGTAACGCAATTTTATCCGATTCTGGGTGAAAAAGGAAGTGTACAGGCGATTCTGTAGCAGAATAGCAGCCTCTTGTGGCTCGGCCCTTTGGGCCTCGCAGTTATTAGTTATT
>CBDUKH010000136.1:0-8355 GCA_965367755.1 uncultured Rhodothermales bacterium | reverse complement strand
AATCGAATAGACAGCAGAGGTTATTGGCATTTCGATACCTAGCTTGTTTGCAAGCTCGTGGACAGATTTTGTTGTTCGTACACCTTCCGCCACCATTTGCATTTCGGACTGTACCTGTTCAGGCGACTTTCCTTTCCCGATTTGCTCTCCCAGGTACCGGTTGCGGCTGTGTTTGCTCATGCATGTGACGACGATATCACCTATCCCCGCCAGGCCTGAAAAAGTGCCTGGCTTTGCACCCATGGCAACCCCGAATCTTCGGATTTCTGCGAGACCTCGCGTAATGAGTCCGGCTTTAGCATTGTCGCCATAACCGACCCCATCCGACATCCCGGCCGCGATCGCGAGGATGTTTTTCACAGATCCAGCAATCTCAACACCGATGACATCGCAGTTCAGATAGACCCGAAGGCACGGGCTCATAAAGATGTCCTGCAATTCCGCTGCTACTTCGCGGTCAGTGGACGCAACGACGACAGCTGTTGGATCTCCAGCAGCTACTTCTTCCGCGTGACTGGGGCCGTACAGTACCGCGATCTTACCTCGATCATGATCCGGATAAACATCTGCCAGAACTTGTGTTGTTGTCATCAGGGTTTCGTTTTCGATTCCCTTGGCGACAGAGACGATGAGAACGTCCGGTCGTAAATACGTTTTCAGTCTGTTGGCGGCGCTACGTACAGCATGCGAGGGCATCGCAAAAACCCAGATGTCACATTCAGAGGCTGCAAGTTCAAGATTCGAGCTGACGACGACACTATCAGGAATGATAGCATCAGGCAGGTATGTTTTGTTGTGTCGTTCAGTCCGGATAAATTCTGCCGCCTCTTCACGTCTTGCCCACAGGACGACCGGATGGCCAGCTGAAGCCAGGCTGATTGATAGCGCTGTCCCCCAGCTACCAGCTCCGAGAACGGCAATTCGCTTTGACACGTAACACCTGCAATTTTTGAAAGGTTACAACTCGCCCCGTGCACGCATGCCCTTAGCGAGGCGAAAGTTTTTCACTCGACTCTCCTGACCTCCGACGAGACGACGGATATTCCCCCGATGAGCGTAGATGAGCCCTGCCGCAATGACCAGACTCATTACGAATATACTGGCGTCAAGTCTATCGATATGAAAAATGTATTTCCTGATAGCTACGGTCGTCGGGAACGCCAGTGCAGCCAGAATGGAGGCTAGCGACACGTAGCGCGTCGAAAGCAAAACGATTGCGAATACAGCAAGCGTAATCCACATTGAATACGGTGTGATGGCAAAAAGAACACCAGCCGAAGTGTTCATTCCCTTGCCGCCCCGGAATCCAATATAAACTGGATACATGTGACCGATCACGGCGAAGCCGCCGGCAACCATCTGATAGAAAACGTCGGGATTCCAGAATGGCAGCTCAATGACGCCTTGTCCCAGCCGGATGTTCGCAATAACACCAGCGGCTAAAAGGCCCTTGCCCACGTCGACGAGGGTAGCAAGGACACCGGCTTTCCATCCCAGGACGCGAAACGTATTCGTTGCACCCGCATTCCCACTCCCGAAATCTCGCACATCAACCCCGTTGAGGAGTTTGCCAACCCAGACGCTACCGGGAATTGATCCAACCAGGTAACTGAGTACAATAATTACTAACAGGGAAAGCATATCAGGAGATTTAATTCGTGTTGTACTTCAACGTCAATTAGTGGATTTCGATCCGATGAGAGTACAGTTGTCTATTCTACGTGACCAATCTGAAAAACTGTCGATGACGATTGATCCATTAGCGCAATCGCTTCTTCGGCTGCCGCCCTGTCAACAATCATTATCAAACCAATTCCCAGATTAAAAGCTCGCCGCATGTCATTGGTGGGTACATTGCCGCGGTCCTGGATCAATTTGAATATCGGCGGGATGTCCCATGAAGAATAGTCAACCACGAATTTTTTCTCTCGAATAATCCGCGCCGTGTTGCCCGGAATTCCACCTCCCGTTACGTGCACAAGTCCATGCAACCAGCTATGGTCCCGTACCAACCGAATTTCCTTCAGGTACGATTTGTGTATTGCCAGCAACGCCTCTCCTATTGATATGCCTTTAAGTTCGTCGGGGCGATCGTCGATGGAATAATGTTCGAATAGTACCTTCCTTGCCAGAGAGTATCCATTCGTATGGAGTCCGGTAGACGACAGCCCGAGCAATATGTCGCCCGATGAAACTGAATCTCCTGACACGATCTTGCTTTTCTCTACCACCCCGACGACGGTTCCTGCGAGGTCGTATTCGCCGGCCTGATACATTCCCGGCATCTCGGCCGTCTCTCCTCCAATGAGCGCGCAGCCATTTTCCTGACAGGCCTTGGCGAATCCAGCTACCACATCGACACCAGCCTGTGGATCGAGCCTACCCGTAGCGAAGTAATCGAGAAAGAAAAGCGGGTCTGCTCCGCAGACAGCGATATCATTCACGCAGTGATTTACAAGATCCTGGCCGACAGTGTTATGCCGATTGGCCATGAATGCAACTTTCAACTTGGTGCCGACCCCGTCCACAGACGAAACAAGGACAGGCTGTTCATGCGACGTTGTGTCGAACTGAAACAGGCCTCCGAATGACCCGATATCAGTGAGGACCTCGGGCCCGAAAGTTTTCCGCACCAGCGGCTTGATACTGTCTACCAGTTCTTCGCCGGCATCGATACTGACACCGGCATCTTCATACGTAGTTGATTTTGCCAAGAGATTATGATGATTACTTGTCGGTAAATGAACAGTTGCAGGGTTAGCGCTGAGCCAAAGTACGAGACTTTTTACTTGGGCAAACCAACTACCCGTTAATATTTGAATGTTGCTCTACCAAATCGGGCTTGTATAAATATTTGACTACGCATGTAGGGGCTAATCTCGAGTGACGTTCCGTCGACCGTCCAATCAGACTTTTCGGCTTTCCTGAGATACTCGAGGTGCAACAGTACCATCTCCTTTACAGCCACCTGGTACCGACGAGGTAGATCTCGCACAATTTGTACACCAGCCGCGAAATGGTCCTTTGCCCTGATCGATTCCTTCCATAGCTGCTTCCTGAGTACCACAATAATCTCATCCGTCGAAATCTTTCCAAGCTCGATTCCAAGATCACTTTCCGGGATAAAGACAAACCCATTCGACACTTCCTTCTCAGCGAAGATTATTCGTCGCGTGAAGAAGACCCCACGTGCGAGTTCATCTATCATCGGAAGTTGAAACGAAGTGGTAATACCCCCGAGTTTTGCCAGACTGCGAGCCAACGGCTGCGTATATGCAAGTACGTAATCGTTCAACTCGGACCGGTCAGCGAATACGCGCCGTGAGATCGACGGTGAAAGTACTCGATCTCGAAACGAATTAGCCGAATCGCCGGCAATCTCAAATTTCGCGGACTGCCCCTTAGGCGCTTGAGCCAGATCACTTGCATCCCGATGTCCGGGTCGGAATCGACTGCGGTCAAACTGGAGCCAGATGGCTTCTGCAGCAACCCGCTGATCGCTGGTCCATGGATTGAGTTTAAACGGGTATTCCAAGAAATCAAACGCAGTAGATGGCGGATGCGGATTTCTGCTTACAAAGCGCGCAGTTGAATGATGTAAGATAGCACGGCCATGTATTAACGAAGTCGTTAAGCACTATTCGGATTGCGGCACATAGAATTAGCGCGTTCGGTTGAAAATGAAATTGAAATTCGCTAGCGGACGGACGGCAGCAGCAAATCGTTAGGTCATATCGTCATTGCATTTCCGTTCAAAGCCCCGGTGCTCAGCAAGGATCAATATCAGGATAATTGAATCGGGTAGAAAGGCAGTGCCGTGGGACTTTGCGAGCAATTCGTATCAGCGGCGCCAGAGAGTTCGCGTCAGGCAAGAGGTAAAAATGAAAAGGCCCAGTCTCCCACCATGGACCGGGCCTTTTCCGCCGTTTTTTAGATATGCCAAGTTTAGAAGTGTACGCCATAAAGGACGGCGCGCTTCTAGACTTTCAGGTCTAAATATCGTCATTTTATGAACTTGCAGCAAATCATTTTGCAAATTTAGATGTTATTCTGCCCATGGTGGCGCTTTTTTGTCCAGAAAAGCCCGAATTCCGGCCAGACAATCTTCTGTTTCCCTGGCTTCGGCGTTTAATTGGACGGCGTGTTTCAGCCCGTCTTCGAGCGACATCCCAACCGTATCTGCAAGCATTTTCTTAGTCGCGGCAATCGATTGAGCACTCGTCGCACTGGCAATTTCCTCGGCAAATTGTATGACGACGTCGTCTAGCAGCTCCGTCGGTACGGCCAGGTTGATGAGGCCCATGTCTGCGGCATCGCCCGCACTGATGAGGTGCCCCCTCAGCAGGAGGTCGCGTACGTCGGCTTCTCGCAACTTCCGTCGGACAAAATTCATCACTATTGCGGGCACAAAGCCGATTCGTACCTCGGTAAAGCCGAATTTTGCTCCCTCGTCGGCTATCGCGAAGTCACATACCGCCGCGAGGCCGCTGCCACCAGCAATGGCATGCCCGTTAATTTTGCCGACAACAACCTTGGGGAATCGGTAGATGGTGTCGAATAGATCTGCGAGTAATTGAGAGTCCTTCTCATTCTCCGATCGAGTCGCCGAAGATAACTTTTGCAACGCGTCAAGATCGGCGCCCGCCGAAAATGCTTTGCCCGCTCCGGTCAGGACCACCACACGGACTTTTTCGTCAGTTCGTAGCTGATTAAATGCATTAATAAGATCCTCTACCATACTGAAGTTCAATGCATTACGCTTGTCAGCACGATTCAGGGTTATCGTTGCAATTTTGTCCTGGTGTTCTACTAGTACGTTTTTTTCCATGTGGCCTCACCGTGGCCGGGAAGAAGTTGAAGTCGTTAAGTCTGTACTGGATCAGAGTCCAGGTATTCAAAAAATTTGTGTCCGCTGACGTCGATCAGCTCACAGTCTTTCTCACCCAGCGTGGATCGCAACAGTGCTTCTGATTGTGTCGGGGTTCGACCTGTAGCCTCCCTCACGACGTCCGAAAACTTGGCCGGATCAGCAGTGGACAGCACTATCAGTTTATTCGAACTTACCCGTGACAGGCGCGCCGCTCGCACTGCCACAGCAGTATGAGGATCGGCAAGATATCCCGTTACATCACTAATTTTCCTCATCTCCTCCATCGTTTCAACGTCCGCCGCTGACGATGCAACGACCTTCTGACTTATTTCTGAAGCACTTAGGATATGCTTCAGCCGATCGAGATTACTGGGATCACCCACGTCCATTGCGTTCGAGATTGTCTTTCGGCTTGCTTGCGGTACTGATTCCCCCCTGAAGTACCTGACCATTGAGTCGTTGATGTTGTGGGCTGCTATGAAAGACCATTCGCGGCCAGTCGTCAGTGAGGCCAGGATGCCAGCCGTTAGATTTCCGAGGTTACCGCTTGGAACCACGAACGTAGTTCCAGACGCGTGATCGTGGTTTGTCGCCATTAGATAGTATGTCATCTGCGGCAACAACCTTCCAATGTTGATGGAATTTGCCGATGTAGTCTTAGGGCCGGACACTGTACGTGTTAGGCCTGCTTTCGCAAGACGTTGGCAGTCGTCAAATGTACCATTGACAGCAAACACCTTAACTCCGGGTCTAACCTGTGTGAGTTGGTTCTTCTGAATGTCGCTAATACCATCGGAGGGAAAAAGCAATACAACATCGATTTGTTTGCGGCCGGAGAAAGCATCGGCTACGGCGCTGCCCGTATCGCCTGAGGTTGCAACAATGACCCTCCGCCTTTCACCGCTCTCGACAAGCAACAGGTCGACAATTCCCGCTAACCACCGGGCACCAAAATCCTTGAAGGATCCGGTAGGGCCGTGAAACAGCTCGCAGATGCGGATCCCGCTATAAGCGCCGCCTTTCAATGTGGTAATTGGCAGTGCAAATGAAAACGCTATCCGGTTTATCTCGTGCAAATCCCTTGCATTGACGACCGGCTCTATCCACGGCTGGAGTAACCTATCGGCGGTCTCTGTCATTGTCGATGCGCCTCGAACGTCGACAGACGGAATATGATCGGGATAGAAAAGTCCACCAGCGGTGGGTGACCCGGTAAGAACCGCGTCCCCAAAAGAAGCTCGCTCTGCGGAACGCGTACCTAAGAAGCTGACAGGCATGGTCTCTAAATCAGTCTGGTTCCAGCTCGATCGACTTCTACAATTTTAGCGCTCGATTTCATTCCAGCCTCGGTGCAAGCTAAAGTCATGGCCCGGAGAACAGCGTCGGCTGTTTCAGTTGAGTCGACGACAGCAAACATGGCGGGACCTGAACCGCTCAGCGCAGCGCCAAGGGCGCCATGGGTTAGAGCTGCTTGCTTCATGTGATCATACCCCGGTAGGAGTCGGGCCCGAAAGGGCTCAGCGAGTCGATCTGTCATGATGTGCTTACCGACCGAATGCCAGTCGCCACTTCCGAATGCTGTCATTAAAAAGGCGAGGTTAGCGGCATTGTGGACTGCGGTCTGATGACTGACATTCTCCGGTAGGATCATCCGAGCGGAACTGGTCATAATTTGAAGGTCTGGCAGGACCACTACCATTTGCAATCCATCAGCGACTGGCAGAGCGCGAAAGTCTCGCGGGTTTTCGGGAGAAACAAGGAAGAGTCCACCGAGCAGGGATGGCACGACGTTGTCCCCGTGCTCCGCTCCACTGGCAACAGCTTCCCCTTCGATGGCGGCGCTAACTAATTCCTCAGGGTGAAATGGATGGCCAATCAGAGCGTTTGCAGCGAACGCACCAGCAACCGCACTTGCAGCCGACCCACCGATACCGGATCCAAGCGGAATACCTTTCTCAATCTCCAGTTCGATTGTAACCCTGGCATTGGCTCGTGTCAGGACAAAGTTGGCAGCGACACCGGCAGTGTTTGCAGATGCTTCCGTCGGTAGAGTTACGAATCCGGTCGAGACGATGCTGACACTCGGCGCCCCCTCACCTGTAATACGACCGACAACCTTATCCCCGAAACCGGTAATCGCAAGACCAATGGTATCGAAGCCCGGACCAATATTCGACAACGATGCGGGGCTCCATACCGTTATCGTCGCGGGAGTTTTATCGTGCATCGATCAAGTAAGAACAAAGGTATCAATCTGTGTGGAGTCGCTCTCCCGCAAGGAACTTCTCGGCCGCTATGACCATGTTCCTGCTGCCTATATATACGGGCGTTCTCTGGTGCAGCTTGGTAGGATTGATCTCCATAATACGCCCACTTCCGTGTGATGCCAGACCACCGGCCTGCTCTACGACGAACCCAAGCGGATTCGCCTCATACATCAACCGCAGCTTCCCTTCCGGACTTTTTTCTGTCGCTGGATAGATGTAGAGTCCCCCCTTCAGAAGATTCCGATGAAAATCGCTAACAAACGAACCGATGTACCTTGTACTATAGGGCCGATTATCCTCGGGAACGTTCAACTGCATCCACTTGATATATTCTTTCAATCCTTCGTCGAAGGAGTTGTAGTTGCCTTCGTTGATTGAGTAGCTCTTCCCGTTTTCCGGCGTCTTGATATTCGGATGGGAGAGAAAGAACTCCCCTACCGATGGGTCCAATGTGAACCCGTTGACGCCGTTTCCAGTCGTATAGACAAACATAGTCGACGAGCCATAAACAATATAGCCAGCGGCAATCTGTTCAGTGCCCGGCTGCAGTGCTGCCTCCAGTGTCGGTTCCGTGACGCCTTCGGGAAGGCGATATATGCTAAAGATCGTTCCAACCGAAACATTGACCTCGATATTGGAAGACCCATCAAGCGGGTCGAGGAGAACGATATACTGACCATCGTCTACGTCCGATGACGTCCTCAGGGGTATGGCCTCGGCGTGCTCTTCTGATCCAATAAGGCAGCATTCGCCACCTCGTCGCAAGGCACGAACAAACTCTGTATGCGCCAGCGCGTCCATTTTCTGCTGGACCTCGCCCTGGACATTCACTTCGCCGGTGACACCGGCAATGTCAGCAAGTCCTGCTCTTCGCATGTCGCGATTCACGATTTTGCCGGCGACACTCAAATCGCGAATCAGTCGAGAGAACGCTCCCGTTGAAAGAGGAAACTCCGTCTGCCTTTCAATGATAAACTGCTCAAGGGTCTCATAGTTACTCGACAAACCAGTACTTTCCATCGAACTAAATCCAAAACTGTGGTTGATTACGGCCGTTCCTCCACTATCGGTGGGCAGGGGATCAGGTTAAGGTAAATATATCGTTTTGTCGCGTCTTTTAGCTATTCGAAAAGCTTGAATAGGACTTACGGAGATACTTGACTACGGCTCTGGTCCGATGGAGTCCATTTTTAGTTGCATCCAGGTCGGCCATCATCC
>CBDUKH010000135.1:0-8689 GCA_965367755.1 uncultured Rhodothermales bacterium | reverse complement strand
TAGACGTACCGATCTCGAATTGTATTCATTCTGAGATCGATAGAATTTTCGTCCTCACACAGTTTAACTCGGCGAGCCTGAATCGTCATATTGGTCGTTCATATCAATTTGACAAGTTTCGAGAAGGTTTTGTTACCATTATCGCCGCGGAGCAAACTCAGCAATCCAAGGAGTGGTTTCAGGGCACTGCCGATGCCGTCCGGCAGAGTATGATTCACTTGAAGAGCAATCGCCACAAGTACCTACTCGTTCTGTCGGGCGATCAACTCTACAGTATGGACTATCGTAAGATGTTGGCTCATCACAAGAAGCAAAACGCCGACATCACCATAGCTACCATCCCGGTGACGGCTACTGATGCCCCTGGATTCGGAATTCTTAAGACCGGAGACAATTCGGTGATTACAGAATTTCACGAAAAACCTGAACCGGAAGATCTCGAAGGTCTGGAAAGTCCCGTGACGCCAGAAATGCAGAGTCAGGGACGGACGTATCTGGCTTCCATGGGCATCTACATCTTCAGCGAAGGTGTTCTGGATGAACTGCTTGAAAGCCGGCCAGATGCCGTTGACTTCGGAAAACAAATTATTCCAGATTGCATCGATACGTTATGTGTTGCGAGCTACGCATTCGAAGGGTATTGGAGTGACATCGGGACGATAAGGTCGTTCTACGACGCGAACCTCATGCTTGCACAGCCCAAGCCTGAGTTCGATATGTTCAATCCGAATACAAGCTTGTACACGAACCCGCGAATGCTTCCGCCGGCCAAAATTGAAAACGCCCACGTTAAAGATTCCATAATTGCCGAATCGAGTGTCATCGTGGACAGCGTTGTCACAAACTCGGTGATTGGTCTCCGATCTTTTATTGGACCGAGGACAGTAATTCGGAATACAATCTTCATGGGTGCAGATTACTATCCATGGCACGAAGTGGGACTTCGAGATACTGTTGATGGCCCGCAGATTCCGGGTGTGTCGGAGGGAAGTACAATCGAAAACGCCATAATCGATCGAAATGCTTCCATCGGGAAAAACTGTATGCTTACAAATGCATCAGGTATTCTGGAAGCGAATGGGGAGGGATACTACATTCGTGACGGTCTAATCGTGATCCCTAAGAATACCGTGATACCCGACGATACTGTCATCTAGGTGCATCTTGAAATAATGCTGAAATGAGTCGGCAGTACACCTCAAGGTGCCCTTGGTCGGCACGACACGACGCCAAAACTGCTATATTGATCAGGACCTGTTTGCGGATCGTTCACCGTGATTCAGCGTCCAACGCCTGGTGGTTCACAGCTCAACAATGAGATCGATGTATAGAACAAGATTTGCCCTGGTTATTGCCGTCGTAATTTTTTCCGGTTGCCGGACGTATGGAGGTTATGACAGTGAGGCCCTCACCGCAGAAGTTATTGAACAGTTGAGTGCCAGGGCAGCAGAGTTGGCTCGTCTGGCAGAGGGAGAATACGACTTGCTGCGTCAGGCTGCCGGTCAGGATGTTGAACTCGGTGCATATGCAGCGTCGTACGGCGAGCTGATTGAGAGGAACCGTCAGTTGGCTCAAGACCTTTCTGAAAAACCAGTGCCCGGTGACTATCGAGGTATCCGTAGGGCTGCTGGGGCTGCCATCACAGAGATCAACATGTTGCAGACGGGCTACAGCCGAATCAAAGGCGATATCGCCAGGCTGCGTGGTGTATCCGTCATGAATTCTAACGTTGCAGATGGACTTTCGTACGAAGCCGTTCCACCGTATTACCGCCGAATCCGACTCGATCCAGCCGTCTCGATGAGAGATGCACTTGGAGTAAACTAGAGGAGTGGGCCGGAGTAATGAATATCGTTTGTGTTGAGGTGCGGCGTGCAGGCGCCGCTGCAATTCTTGCCTGCCTTTTATTCTTGCCTACCCGGGTATCCGCTCAGGATCCGACCCCAGCAGATTCGTTGCGACATTATGATCTCAATGAGATTGTCGTCAATGATGGATCGACACCAGATGCTGAGATTCTGACGCTTCAGCGAATCCGACTCGCGGAAATTGCAAGAACTGATGCTGCAACAGTGTCCGGTCTGACCAGGTTGATTCCAGCTGCTCATCTTCAAACCAATTCCCGTGGAGAGTCGCTCGTATATATTCGCAATGCCGCTGAGAGGCAAGTCGCGGTATTCTTCGATGGGGCGCTGATCAATGTACCCTGGGATAACAGAGTAGACTTATCGCTGGTACCCTCGTCAGTTATTGGTTCGATGACGGTTGCGAAAGGAGCAAGTTCGGTTCTGTTCGGTACCAACGTTGTAGGAGGCGCCATCAATCTCGAGTCGAGGACATCCGACGTACCTATAACCGAGATCGTCTCCGGTGTCGGCAGCCCTGAATATTTGCAATTATCTGCAAACCATATCGGTAGAGCAGGAAAAACGGACTATGCCTTTTCGGCTGGCTTTTTTGACAGTGAAGGTATTTCTCTCTCGTCCGAGGCAGGACTCCCATTCGCTCAATCCGGTAGCAGCATTCGATCAAACACAGACCGACGTCTCGTAAACGTGTTTGGGCGTGCCTCCATACCGTTGACAGAAACCACGACGGGAGCTATAACTGGATTTTACTACACCGGCGAAAAAGGAATTGCAGCTGAAGGCCACCTGGACCCTTCCCAGAACACGGTCCGTTACTGGAGGATGCCGGCATTGTCTAACGCTATGGTGATTGCCAATCTTCGAAATACCAACAACTATGCAGACGTTCGAGCTACTGCTTGGTTTAGCGCTTTTACACAGACCATCGACCAGTACTCATCGTTCGAACTAACAGACCTGACGGATATACAGGAAGACGTCGACCACACGATCGGGTTGCGGGTCTCTGCAACGAGAAGCGTCGGAGGGGGAATTCTCAAAGGATCGTTTAATGGAAATACTTCCGAACACACCCAGACGGACTCTGAGGTACTCGAAGAGGGGATAGTATCGACAACGACGGAGTACAGGCAAAACGTTTTTAGTGTGGGGTCCGAGTACGGACGAAAAATTGGCGCCGCGTCAGCGCTGACATTTGGCGGCTCGGTAGATGGAATCGCGACTCCGAAGACCGGCGACAAACCTTCCCGTTCGGCTGACTTCGACTACAGTTTTATGCTTGGTGGATCGCACGAGCTTTTGGATGAAATCAATATTAGAGTTGCTGCGGGTCGGAAGCTCCGGTTTCCAACTCCACGCGAATTATTTGGCGAAGCGCTCGGACGCTTTCTGGTCAATCCCGGTCTGTCTCCCGAAAAAACTTACCTTTTTGAAGTCGGCGTCTCTCTTGAAGGTGCACGACTATCGGCCGAGGTAATCCCATTCCTCAACCGAACATACGATACCATAGACAGGAGAAATGTCGAGGTCGACGGGCAGACCCTACGACAGCGTGTCAACCTCGATGGGAGTAGAGTATTTGGTGTTGAGCTCGCTGCAGCAGTTATCCCCTCCCGGTATATCCAGGTGTCAGGCAATGCTACCTGGATGAATAGCCGCTCGTACTCAGCTGACGGTTCGCTTGAGAAGTTGGTGGAGAAGCCTGAGTGGCTCATAAACACCACCATCGAACTGAAAGGCATCGATAATTTAAGGTTGCTCCTGCACCCCACCTTTACGGGTAATGCCTATTCCCTCGGTGAGGACAACTCCTTCATGCATCTCCCTACGTCTTTCGTGATAGATTCACGGCTTACCTATCTTTTGCACCTGTCGTCGATTGAAGCCGGTTCTGAGATATTCGTACGCGTGGACAATATTACTGATGAACTAGTCTTGCCCCAGGCCGGACTCCCAGGCCCCGGTCGGTCCTTCGGCGGCGGTCTGTCTCTAACATTCTAGATCTGTTCGTTGCAGACCGAAAGTGCAGACGCGATCCAGATCGTCGACCGTTCGACTTTAACTGGTCAGCTCCCTATAGCTCTCGGCATGTGCCCGTCCTGAAAACATTGGCTTGACTGTCGACCACGTCGATCGGAAGAGTTCACTCTCTCGATAGTGCTCAAGAGCCTTTCGACCCGTCCATTTGCTTACCGTTGTATAGATTCCGGGGTTATCCAATCCCTTGAGCATACGAACTTCGAGACAGCCGTCAAATGCAGCAATGGCTTCGCGGACTTGATCAAAGGCAACTTCGAACGATGTGAAGCAATCATTTTTAATCGACATGGTTACGATTCGGATTAACATTATTCGGCAATCGGGTCAAGTTGATGTTGGCTGAATTAATTCTCTACCTATGTCACACGTCAGGCATCGTAGGGGTATGCAATATTCCCGGTACAGTTCGTGTAACCCCTGGGAAAAGTAGGCATCACGATTACTCCAGCCAAACGATTCGTAGATGTTCGTGACTGAGTCCTTTTCAGGTGGCAGGCGAGACAACACCTTGAGCATGTTGTATGCAGTTGCCTCGTCGTTCACAAGTACAGATTCGAGAAGGACGTACGGGGCGACAGCATTAATGATTATGCGATCTATACGCGACGTGCCAATGGGCGGCACGGCTCTATCGCCCGGTTGATTATCATCCTGTGCGTTACGTTCGTATTTCTGGCGGTACCGACTATGTTTTGGTCTTCGCGAATCGAATACGCTTCGCAAAGAGAGCAGTGGTGAAGCGGTATCCAGACATTCTCGAAGACTACGAAAGGAGAATGCGTCAGGTGTACATCGAGTCTTGTCAATCAAATCAGCGGCTTGAAGCACACGGACGTCCGGAAAGCTTGCTGGTCGGAGTCTGAAGAAGTTCCACTCAGAGCGCTTCATGACTGGAAGTGAGAAGATTGCATCGAGCTTGACAAACGTGTTGATCAAACCATACAGGTAGGCCTGTTCAAGCTGCCCCTTAGGTTGTATCGAATCAATAGGCGGAAGGAGGCCGGCAATTCCCAGGAGGAGGGCTCTGCATTCAATGGCGGATGCCATGCTTGAAAAAAACGGCGACGCGAGTTGATACAGGCGAACCATGCTGTGAGCATTTTTGGCGTAGCCAAGTGTTCTAAATATCATTTGAAGAAAGTGGTCGCTACGTTCCTGCCGAGTACGATTGGCATGCATAGTCATTCGCTTCTCGATTCGCAGTCGCGCAAGGCGACGAACCCACGTGTCTACGATGATCGATGAGACTGTCCCAATCCCGGTAGAGCACGCAATTTCGGGTCGGTCCGTTCGGGCCAGCTGATAGACGAGCGAGCCGACCGATTGAGAGAGCTGAGGAGCCAGGACTATCTCGGGAATCGCGGTACCGTCTTGCCGTAACAATTTTCCCGTCCAGATGTCGGCACGAAGCGTAACGTGCAAGACGACATTGTTGTACCGCGGGTCGGAGTCATGCTGGTGCTCGTACCAGACGCCAGAGGCGGTGTGTATCTCGATGTCGCCAAACCATCGGAGCTTGTCAATTACGATCTGCGCTGAAAGAAAGTCTGGCCCGGCATCAGTATTGAGCCGTCCAGGATTTACGATCCGAACGGGTAGTCCTCTCGTGGTTCGGAGGTCGGAACGTTCGAAATATTGTTTCGCCCAGATATCCTGAACAACAGATTCCGGTACTCTCGACAGTTGTTCCTCGGTCGCCCCTGGCATGCGCTTCCCTCTACATGGTTGACGTAGAAGGAGACAGGTGAAGCGGTCCTCACATAACCTTTTCCGCGGGGCAGGGCCTGGGTTAAACTTTCGCCTGGAGGGAGTCGTTCAGGCGACTCGCGGCCACGCCGGCGGCGGTTGCAAAATCGGCGCCTGATGATGCATAAAGAATTGAACGGCTACTATTGACGAGAACTAATCCGTCATGTTGGACAGCCGCAGACATCACCACCTCAGGGTCTCCCCCCTGCGCACCTACTCCGGGAATAAGGAATGGAACACCAGGGAACGTTTCACGCATTTCTCTGAGCGCATCGACATCAGTCGCACCTACGACGAAACCGATTTCGCCCGGCTGGTTTTCAGCCCAATTGTTTGCCATTCTGGCTATGTGTTCATAAACGTAATCGGTTCCGACACGCTGTAGTTGAAGATCATCGGCGCCCTTGTTGGAAGTTCGTACGAGGACGAAGCAGCATGTATTCTCGTGTTGCAAAAAAGGCTCAATGGAATCACGTCCCATGTAGGGGCTGGCAGTTATGGCGTCGAATCTCAAATCGTCAAATACGCTTTTTGCGTAGAACTTTGAGCTGTTTCCAATATCTCCACGTTTGGCATCGGCAATTGTCAAGCGATCCGGTGGGATCAGATCACGTACTTGCTTTAGTACCGCGTACCCCGGGGCGCCAAGTGCCTCGAAGAACGCGAAGTTGAACTTGTAGGCGCACGCGTGAGCAAGAGTCGAATCAATGATGGCCGTCAAGAAGTCAAGTGTTGCCTCCGGTCCAGTCTGCCCGACAAGGAGGTGAGCGGGAATTCTGGCTGGATCTGGATCGAGTCCGACACAGACAAGAGACCCTGTTTCTGCTTGAATTTGTCGGAGTCTGGCTTTGAAGCCAGCAGGAGAGGTGCCCATAGCTTGCTATACGAGGTTTGGACCGATTTAGAACTAATCAAAGATGTATTTCCCACCGATAACAGACTGTGTGAACTGTGCGAATTCTATACCTCGGTAAGTCACGGTAATGGAACAGGGATAGAGCCGAGTCAGTATTTGGAACAGAGATTCGAAGGCAAATCCCATTTCAGGCAGTTTGTCGCGGTATGAGCAGTTCACGCGAACCGATCTCATCAGATTTCAGTAGGCCGAGGGCAAAATTACCCTCTGGCGATATAAAATGAGGAATTGAGTACATGGCAACAAAGAGTCTAAGTCAGCTAAAAAACGTATCTGCGCGCGACCGGCAGATGATTGAGGATATCGAGGTAATGCTCGGACCTGAACCATCTGAAATGGGCTTCGTCAAGAATCTCTTCTGGGGCAGGTTTCGTGAAGAGTTGGTTTTCCCATACCCGGAGCCATCAGCTGCAGAAAAGAAAAAGTGTGATGACCTGCTGGTTCGGCTTGAGGAATATCTAAAGAACGAACACCCGTCGGCTCTCATTGACGCCGAAGAATACATCCCTGAGTGGGCGATCGACAGATTGTTTGAGCTCGGAGTGATGGGAATGACTATTCCAGAGGAATATGACGGACTTGGTCTCAGCGTGTCAAGCTACAACCGAGTTCTTGAGATGATCGGATCCTACTGTGGATCGACAGCCGTCATGGTTTCGGCCCATCAATCCATTGGTTGCAAGGCCTTGATGTTGTTTGGCACGGATGAGCAGAAGAAGGAATTCTTGCCGAAGGTGGCTCGTGAATATCTTTCAGCATTCTGCTTGTCGGAGCCGCAGGTCGGGTCTGATGCTGCTGGCCAGGAAACGCGATGTGAAAAAAGCGAGGATGGCACACATTACATTCTGAATGGGGAGAAGAAGTGGAGCACATCCGGCGCCATGAGCGGCATGTTTACCGTGATGACAAAGCAGCGGGTTAAAGATTCACGTACGGGCAAGCCAAAGGATGTTGTCACTACACTGATCTGCACGCCGGACATGGAAGGTGTTGACATCTTTCAGAAAAACAGAAGTAAAACGGGCATCAGAGGAACGTGGCAAGCAAGAATTCGCTTCACCAACGTAAAAGTGCCCGCGAAGAATTTGCTGCATGTCGAGGGACGTGGACTCAACGTAGCACTGACGTGTCTGAACTATGGTCGATGTACTCTTTCGGCCGGCGTCACTGGAGCAGCGAAACGCGCTCGAGATCAGGCGACAAAATGGGTACAAACTCGTTATCAGTTTGGCAGACCGTTAGCCGATTTCGAATTGGTCCAGCAAAGGATCGCCCGGATGGCGGCGTACTGCTACGCGATGGATGCAGTGCTATACATGGTAACCGGGATACTTGATCGCGGTGACTCGGATGTTATGGTTGAGACGGCGATCAACAAGTTGTTCTGTTCGCATTACGGATGGGACGTAATTGACGATGCCATGCAGATCATGGGTGGCGAGGGTTACGTTACCGAAAATGAATTCGAGAGACTGTGGCGCGACAACCGCATTCACCGGATTGTTGAAGGTTCTAACGAAGTAATGCAGTCCTTTATTTTCGCCTACGGTGGAAAAGCACTCGCAGAACAGATGCTCGGAATTCAGGAAGCTCTTGGATGGGATTCATCTGAGACCTTTGGTGAGAATGTTAGTCGCCTGGTCGAGAACGGGACGAACGTCGATCTGATGAAACGTGCAGTTCCTCTTGCACTTCAGTTGTTCGCTGGAGTAAAACCTGCTGCACCCCTCATTGTTGGGGTTCACCCATCGTTGCACGATCATGCTGACAGGCTTTCGAAACTGGTACAGCTACAGTCTCATGAATTCAAGATGGCCAGCAAGTGGTATCGTGAGGAGATCATTTCGCGCCAGACTGTGCAGGCCAGGGTTGCAGACAACGCGACACTGCTGTTTGCGATGACCGCATCGCTCTCGAAGATGGACATGCAGCTAAGAAGCGGTAAGAGAGGTCTGGAATTTGAGCGTGATCGCAAGGCATTCGAACACGTGTTTGATCTTTTCGAGCTCAAGATCCGTGCGAATGACCGTGAACTAAGGAAAAATGCGGATGACTCGATGTTGTCTGCTGCTGCGGCCGCGCGGAAGCACAACGATTCGCTTCCGAACAGCGACTA
>CBDUKH010000134.1:0-8689 GCA_965367755.1 uncultured Rhodothermales bacterium | reverse complement strand
CGGTCCGAGTTCGGAAGCGGTGACGCGCACCGGAACCGGGTTACAGAATTTGCGCCTTCGGCTGCAGGCGCTGTATGGGAACGGCGCAAGCGTGGAGGTAAAGTCGCGAGAGGGAGGCGGTACGATCGCGCGGGTTATTTTACCAGATAACACATGACACAGCTCCGCATAGTGATCGCTGACGACGAGCCATTGGCGCGAGCAAAGCTTCAACGGCTGGTTGCCGACCATGATCAATTGGACGAAGTCGGAATTGCGCGAACAGGTCCAGAGGCTATCGAAGCCATAGATCGTTTAAAACCTGATGTGATTTTCCTGGACATCCGGATGCCCGGCGCGACAGGTCTCGAAGTAGTCGAGAAAATTACGCACAAACCCCGGATTGTGTTTACGACTGCCTATGATGAGTTTGCGGTGACGGCGTTTGAGCTGCAAGCAATCGACTATCTATTAAAACCTTTCGGGAAAAAGAGATTCACTCAGACTATCGATCGTATTCTTGAACTGGGAGCACCAGACGTCACGCGCGTACGCGATGGTTTTGTCGAAGGACATCTCAAGCAGCTGTTTGTACAGGAGCGAGGCCGACTGAAAACGATACCGGTCAGTTCAATACTACGAATAAGTGGTGCACGTGATTACGCTGAAGTAACGTCGCAGCACGGCAAGCATCTGCTAAGCGTTCGAATGAAGAACCTGATCGAACGCCTGGACCCGACGCTATTCATCCGCATCCACCGAAGCACGATCGTGAATATGTCTTTTGTCGAGGAAATAGCAAGCTGCGGAAACGGCAGGTACGACGTGACTATGTCTGACGGCTTCGTCTGTTCAGCCAGTCGATCGGGTGCAGCACTATTGCGTCAGGCGACGAGAAATGAATAAATGGGTGAAGTGAATTTTTCCAGTGGCGCTTCGGTTCTCCGCTACATTATACTTGAGTCCGCGGTCTTCCAATGACCGATATCAATTTTGAGGAATATGACATGACGAACAACTTCTCAGCCGACTTGCGGCCAACTACGTTATCGCGCATAGCCGGGTTCTTGTTGCCATTGGCGATTGTCAGCATGGCCAACAGCCAATCCGTGGCCCCCTGGCCGGGCGAAGAGTGGCCCACATCAACGCCTGAAGCACAGGGGATAGATGCCGAGGCAATCGATTCGTTGGTCAATGACCTTGGTTCAGGGGTGTATGGATTGGTAGATGCGTTCATGCTGATACGCAATGGCTATGTCGTAGCGGATCATCGATTCGAGAATGACTATGAATCGATTGCCGCAGCCTACGATACGACCAATCACCAATACAATTACGACCACCCCGACTGGCATCCATATCTAAAAGGAACCCGACTCCATTCGCTGCAATCAGTCACGAAAAGCATAACATCAGCGGCCCTCGGAATAGCGATTGACGACGGCCTTATTGGTGGCGTCGACCAACTAGTGATGCCATATTTCAAACGGTACGAACCATATGTTACGGACCAGAGAAAGGAGTCTACTACACTGGAGGACTTTCTGACTATGAGAAGCGGTATCAAGTGGAACACGTCGGGTCCGTATGGAACGGGCGAACACAGTACAGACATTCTCGAAGCGAGTGACGAATGGATTCGGTACGTACTGGAGCAGCCGACTGACACTATTCCCGGAAGCAGGTTTCAGTACAATGATGGCGTTAGCGTCCTGATTGGCAAAATTATTCGAGAGGCGACAGGTCGGCGAGCGGATGAGTGGACGAAAGAACGATTATTCAATCCGATTGGAATTGAAGATTTCTACTGGAAGATCACGCCAGACGGGGAGGCGGATACCGAGGGCGGACTTTATCTGGCAACGGAAGATCTCGCGCGAATCGGATATCTGTTCCTGCGAGGTGGCGAGTGGGATGGAGAGCAAATCATTTCGAAAGAATGGGTTGAGGCCTCTACGTCTCCGGTAGTGCGCGATGTGCGACCCAACAACGATCGTCAAGATGCCGGGTATGGTTATCAATGGTGGATCCCCGCTTCGGGTGACGGTCTAACAAACATCTTCGCAGGCAATGGTTATGGCGGTCAGTTTCTAATGGTATCACCTGAACACGACCTCATTGTTGTGTTCAACGGCTGGGGTATTCACGGTGGAGCCCAGAAATCTACGTGGCGAGCACTACAGGATCGCATACTTCCGAATGTATATGAAGTGGCGTCCGTAGAATAGTTTACGTATTTCGCGCTGCTCTGAAACTGCTTCTCGTGTCAGATGTGGTGACTGATTTGGATGGCGTCGTTGTAATGTTCGACGACACTCAAGTGCGCCCTGGCTAGCGTACCAGAGCATTCAAGGCTGGCGGAGACTACCTGCGTGGGTACGACCGCGAGGAATTCTGCTGTTTTACCATCTCCGTAGAAGGGACGGAACGGTGTGGCGCGTGGTGTGGGAGTAGAATCCAAAGAATCGATCCCACTTCAGGCGAAGCTTGCCCAACTATCCGAATCTTTCATTGATTTAATATTCGCATGGTTAGACATGTTGATCCACAAGGATAGTGTTGCCATCGGGGTCGATCGCGACGAAGCTGGCGGGTCCCGTTGTTGATTCGTCTGCTTCGGTTTGTAGTTTGATGCCGGCTGCTTTCAGTTGCTTTTGGAGTTCGCGGACGTCAGTGAAGGAGTCGAGTGTTTTGGCGTTGTGGTCCCACCCGGGGTTGAAGGTTAGGATGTTGTCGTCAAACATTCCCTGAAAGAGACCTATGATGCATTTGTCGTTTTTCATGATCAGCCAATTCTGGGATTCATTCCCGCCGAAGGCTGTGAAGCCAAATTTTTCGTAGAAGGTTTTCGAAGCCTGGAGATCCTTGACGGCCAGGCTGACAGAGAAATTCCCGAGATTCATATGTCGTCGCTAATTTAGATTCGTATCGTAAGTCGTCTTCAGTATCGTGATGGCGAAGGGGAACTGCAACTCAGTTAATGACTCCCTATGCTGTTTCCGATATAAATTGTGGAACGGTGTTAACGTGTCAGCGGTCGTTTTATATTCCCCGAAATTCCTCAAACGTCAGACCGCTCGCAAAGAATACGATCGAGGCGACAAGAAGGGCAATGATCACCGTGGAATACAACGTGACGATAGACCAGCCTATCTTGTTATTTGTGTGGAGAGCGTACCCGATATTGAGGAAGCCTAAGGCTGCGAGTGGTAGGTTGTGGAGTCCCATCACGAGGAGTGTTCCGGCAATCCAGGCGTTTAGTACTATTGTCTTCGACTTTGTCGTGGTAGCTCCAGCCGATTTTCCGATGGCATGCGTGATAAGGCCGAATGAAGGTATCGCCAGGGCAAGGCCGATCAAATAGAACAGCGTGGTTGAGCCATCCAACGTACCGGAGACTAACTTGTAAGTAACGGCAAGAAGGTGTCCGACGGACATCGTGCCAAGCACGAGACCGAAAGATAGGTTCATGGCGTCCTGGATGATTACCCTATTCATAGTGCCGGAGCTGCGGCGGCGGACGAGTAGCACAGCAGCAGATACCACAGCGACAATCAGAGAAATGAAGAGCCACTTGCCTTCATCCAGAATGAATGTGCTAATCGTGTCAGTCACAAAGAAGAACCATTGTCAGGTGTACAGTTTCACACGTTGTGCGGGGTTGTGATCACAGCTGGCTTCTCCCACGCGGTCGACCCGACCTGATATCGTCGTGCGGCGGCTCTGCTTCAGAGTCAAGGTCAAGTTTGGGTTTGGATGGGATATCGATATCAGTCACAAATTGTGCCTCTGACTCCTGATCTTCAGTGAGGTCATGAGTGGAAGTATCATGATTCGCGGCAGCCCTTTTCAAGGCTCTTTTAGCCAGCCCATCCATCTGCGTTGAACGTTCGGCGCACCACTTTGGTAATTGAAAAGCATTATACCCGAAAATTCCCAGTCCAATCAAGCCAAAGCTGGCGGCGAATACGATTTTTGACAGGTCGAGGAAGTCGCCTTTTGCTGCGATGAGCAGGGTAAAGAATATCCCCATCCCGATGAAGATGGTACTCATGAGGAGAGTGCTGCGCTTCGTTTCATTCAACGACTGTAGCCGGAGTCGATGACCACGGTCGGCGGGCTCCACCAGAACCTGCAGGTTACCGACGTTCCATCGTCGTCGAGACCCTTCGACGCGAATTTCGCCTTGCGCATGAAACGTGTCGTTTAGATCAGAAACCAGAGCGTCCCAGTCATCATTAGTGAAATTGCCCGGTAGATTGATAGTTCGTCCTACAGAGACCGGGAAGCCTAGAGTTTTCTTGTGTGGATGCTTGACAACATCTCTATCAAACTCAATCGCAGCGCGGTCGATGAACTCGGAGGGGATGCCGGCTTCTCTGCCAATTTCCTGGATTTCTGCAAGTGTCAATCCCTGGCTATGCGCCATCTTGCCGAGGGACAATTTGTGCTCAAAGGCGGCTTGTTTAAAGATGGAGGCAATTTCATCCTCCGAATATCTACGATCTGGCATACCAGGCCTGGTAGTGAATCTCGAGTTGTAGTGTTGTCTTACGGATGAATATACGCGCTGATGCATCTGATGACGTAATCTCGACCACGACTTGCTTATTGGATCCACATCGAGAATAGTCTGTGGCTAGTACTGTTTTTCCAGCGTTGCGATGTTAGCTCCCATTCGCATTGCTAATCCGATTCTAATGATCTGCTCATGAAACTAGCGTCCGTTTCGGTTAACTTGCTATTGGGGAGGAGGTTGGAGGCCCCCCGGCGTTTTGGTGGTTCGCGTGGCTTTTCTTAGTGATACCTGGCCCAGGAGTCACTACCGTTTGCATCGACGCCCATTCGGGTGTAAACTCAACCCGTCATCCCGCGGCCCTTCGATGTCAGAAATCGGTTCTTAACGCATCCAAAAACTCGACGCCACAACTAATATGGACTCAAGTCAGAACTTCGCAAACCATACGCGACTCGTTCCCCTGTATCACGTCTTTACGCTCGGGCTGGCACTGGTCTCCTTGATCGGTTCGATCGTAAATCTGGTCAAATCTATCGGAGCTGGATCCGGTGAATACTCGGCAAGCCTCATCGTCGCGCTGGCAGTAACATTATTGCTGACCGCCCTCTTCGCCCGAACGTTCGCTCTGAAAGTACAGGACCGCGTTATTCGTTCAGAGGAGAATATGCGCCACTATCTCCGAACAGGAAAAATGCTGGATACACGCCTGACGCTGAGACAAATCATTGCTCTTCGGTTCGCATCCGATGAAGAGTTCGATGCCCTCGCAACAAGAGCCATCGAAGAAGGTCTTTCGGAAAAGGAAATTAAGCAGGCAGTAAAAAGCTGGCGGGGCGATTACGTAAGAGCCTAACTATCTGTAGTTGTTGCGCTAGTTCAGTACCCTGAAAATATTGAAGCCGAGTCGTAGATCTCCTTCAGTAATATCAAGGTCACCACCGCGCAGATACTGGTCCGACGTAATTCCTACCGAGTTGGAGAGGATAATCTGAAAGACATGACCGGCTGTGGCAATCTCGAGGCCACCGCCAAAACTGTCGAAGCGGATATCATTGCCGAAGATCAGCGTGCGAGTAAATCCTGACACGATCGGCGCCCAGTCAGCGACAACGGCGAGTGTTCGGGTGAAGCGCCAGCGGCCACCGAGTCCGAGGGTAAACAATTGATCTTCACCGTCGACTTCGTGGCCTGGGTTAATTGTAAACCCTGGAACGAGAGCGAGTCCAATGTTGTCGCCGATCTGCCGTGTCAAACTAACTTGCAACGTAGTCTTGAATCGCTCCTGACCGAATCGGTCCCTGTCAGGAATGTCTTGAGATACCCAGTTGAAAGATGTCTGGGCGCTCACGCCTATTGGCCAACCGTCATCGCCACCCTGGTGAGCAATGCCATAACGTGCCTGTAGTTCAACATCGTCATCAGAGTTTGATCGACCCACTGCGACCAACAACCGGTCGGTGATTGCATAGCCGAGACTGATGTAAATAATACCGCTGCCGTCAAGTCCGTAGAATGCATCGTAGCCGTCAGAGATCTTCGGATTAAATCGGTGCGAGATCAGGAACAGCATGTTACCTTTGTCAAGCATTCGCGTCGTTGGAAGGTTGACAACTTTCCAACCATAGAAAGGATATGCGACTTCCGACATCGACTTTTCTTTTCGGGCAGTGTCGACGTTGTCGAGCGAATTGATCCACTCTTCGACCGTCTTAATCTCGTCTTCGGTGAGCTTGTCACCAGTGAAAGGCATCTGCGCGCCGACGATTCCATCCTGGCCTTTGATCTTGTGCATTAAGTAGCTGACTTCGGCATTGCCCGGGTCGATAATTTTCAGCTCCGGTCGCTCCATGCTGGCTTCATCCACTGCAGTGGCATAAAACTGGTCCGACGTCAAATTCAAACCCATCATCGGCACAGGACCGCTGTGGCAGCCGGCGGCCGTACAGCTACGGGCGAAAAGTGCAGAGACTTTGGCTTCCAGGTCCGGGATAGATGCCGCGTCCTGACCATGTAAGTTGCGCGGTAGTGCAATAACCAGTAGCAAACAAATGCCTGTGCTGGCAACTAATGAAAAAAATCGATTTGTCAATTGTGTTGTCATTCGATACGACCAGTATTCCTATTCAGATTGTGGATGTATATATAAACAGAATCGTCGATCGATTCAGCTTATTTAGTTGTCATTAAAATCTTATTCGACGAAGATGCTAAACTCAACGATGGGATTCTCGCCATCTGTCGGGTCAGGATCAATTTCCGGTTGCTGATTACCTACTGTATCTGAAGCTTTTACACGTATAATGTGCTCGCCTGGAAGTGCATCCCAGCCTAACTGCCAGAAACTCCATACACCAGCGTATGGATATGTGTAAAGTTCCGGATTCTTGGCCTGCAAAGTCTCAGCCAGCAACGGTTCATTCGCCACTAGTTCAGGCAATGATAATACCCTGGCTGCCGTGTATTCGGCGCCGTCAATGGATACCTGGACATTGTCGACGCCGCCGGGACCGCTTACGGCAAATCCTGAGATGTTGACTCGGCCCTGATCAATTTTTGCACCACGCAGGTGACTCGTAGTTTTACACGTCACATCTACAGAACCGTCATCTTCATATCCAAGAATTTCCTGGTACGTTCCGAAGACGCTGTCGTCTGCAGTGGCCTCGATTCTTTCAACCCACTTCAAACTCTTGTATCCATAGTGCCCCGGCATGAGTAACCGCACGGGACCGCCATGCTCGGGTCGGAGTGGGCTGCTGTTCATTCCGAAAACAAGAAGAGGTTCGGAAATGCTTCCGCCTTCCGAAGGCCACGCTTTGTCAATCTTCAGATTATTTGTAAACCCATCAGAGCCATAGACCCGTAGCCGTTTTGTCGCCTGGCGATTCACGCCGGCTCGTTCAAGAAAATGATATAGTGGAACGCCCGTCCACGTTGCAGTGCTAATCAGACCGGGGACCGCATTGTTATCAAGAATACATCGCATTGTCGCAAGAATGGTCCGGATAAGTGAGTCGTCGGCGTCAAGGTCCGAATACGTTAGTGATAGCGGTGTATCGACGAGTCCGTCAATTGTTAACCGGAACGTACTGCGAGGGATCTGTTGAATTCCGGGCCAATCCTCCAAAGCACCATCGCCACCAAACTGCAAGAAAAAGTTTTCGTTCGGCGTAAGAAATGGAAAATCGATTCCTTTTCCGACCGGGTCAACCGCAATGCTGTCGCACCCAGAAAGCGAGATAAATGTCGCGCCAAGGATGAGTCCGCCTGATTGCTTGATAAAGTCGCGTCGAGTAGTCATCTTAATTCCGTGACCCCGCCTTTTTATGATTTAGAAATGCAGGATCGGACAGGCTTTTCATAAAAGCAACCAGGGCGCGTTTTTCCTCATCAGTAAGATTCATCTGCCGGCCATTGCCAATGAGCGGGTCGATAGTAGCTGATGGTTGCGAACCTGAGTTATAAAATTCTACGACCTCCTCGAGCGTCGCAAACCTGCCGTCATGCATGTACGGCGCACTGAATTCAATATTGCGGAGAGTAGGCGTTTTAAATTTGCCAATATCAGCATCGTTACCGGTCACTGCTGCAAGACCGATGTCACTATGAGTCTGATCGAGGCCATTATTGTGGAAGCGGTTGTCAGTAAAGAGACTCGTTCCATGGCAATGGAAGCAGTCGGCTTTCTCTGTAAAGAAAAGCGTGCGCCCCAATTCTTCCTCTTCTGTCAACGGAATATCGCCCGCTCTGAACTGGTCGTAACGGGAGTTCGCTGAGATTAATGTGCGCTCGAACTGGGCAATAGCTTTGGTGGCAAGATCTGCAGTGACCTTGTCAGTTTCAAAAGCGTCCTGAAAGAGAGAAGGGTAATCCGGATGTCGCTGCAATTTGGCGACGACATTGTTCCATGTCTCACCCATCTCGACATGATTTACAACAGGCTGTAAAGCCTGGTCTTCCAGACTGATTGCGCGGCCATCCCAGAACAACGTTGACATCCAGCCTGCATTTACAATCGGCATGGAGTTTCTGGTGGTTGCGCCTGCCACGCCAACGCTGAACGCAGCAGGGTCAGAAAACGCTGCAGTATTTTGATGACAACTTGAGCATGAAATTGTGCTGTCAATGGAAAGTATCGGATCGAAGAACAGGCGCTCGCCAAGTCTGATGCCTTCCACGGTCAGTGGATTG
>CBDUKH010000133.1:0-8769 GCA_965367755.1 uncultured Rhodothermales bacterium | reverse complement strand
TCCTCGAGAACGCCCGACCAGATTACGACCAGGCACTCGAGTCCCTGCGACTAGCTGAGCAAAAACGGGATGAAACTCGCGCTCTCGCCAATGAGGCACGCCAACAACTCGCCGACTTACGGAAAGCTGAACAGACGGCATCGGACGATCTTGCAAATACACGTCGTTCTCTGGACCGTATGACGAGCCAGATTGACCTGATTGAAAGCGACAGAGACTCGAATGAAAAGCAGCGCGAACAAATTCGCGCACTCGGCGCAGAAGCCGGAACCAGCCTTAGCGACTTGCAGCAGTCACTGGACACATTGCAACATGATGTCGACGATACACGCAATGCTCTTGATCGCGCGAATGATGAGCGTGTCTTCCTGGAGACTGAACTGGAGGAGGCTCGGACTTATTTGCGCTCACTGCAGTCTCGTCGCGAAGCCGTCATCGCGCAGATTCATCTTCTTGAAAGCGTTATCGCTTCGTACGATGATTTTTCCGAGTCTGTACAGTTTCTTGCATCGACGGAGCCTGAGTGGTCAACTTCCGGCATGAAAACGGTATCCGATGTCATCTCATGCGACTCGGAATATAGACTCGCTCTTGAAAATGCTCTCAGGGAGTTTGCCGGCTGCATCGTGGTAGAGAACACTGCCGAGCTGCATGCGGCCGTTTCAAAGCTCGAACGCGAGAACAAAGGCCGGGCGTCGTTCATAGTCCTCGACCAGCTCAAGAATATCGCGCCAGAACGCGGCGGCAACTTACGACCACTACAAGATGTCGTCCAGCTATTGGACGGTCGCTATCAGACGCTGACATCAACAATTCTGGCTGGCTGCTACCTGGCCGAATCGAACGACGAAGCAGAGCAGTTAGCTTCTACAGCTGAGTACGGGCGCTTCTTCGTCCCCTCTGGTGCATGGTACGACGCACGCGGTATTGCACACAGTGGCAGCGGCCACGGACAGCCATCCACCGTCATGGGAAGGCTAGATCGGCGTCGTCAACTCGAGCAGGCACGGAAGGATCTCTCGTCGCTTTCGAAGCAAATCACCGATCAGGAACGATCGGTAGCTCAGACGGAGGAACAGCTCGATAATGGCAGCTGCCAAGTACTGGAGGCCAGGTTAAAAGAGCAACTCGCAAAGCTTCGGGAATCAGAAAATAATTTCAACCGTGCTCGCTACGAAGTAGAAACAATTGAACAGCGTCAGGGCGAGTTGTTTGAAAAACATGAAAGCCTTGAGTCTACACTGGAAAATCTCCGGAGCAGTATCGTTACCACGCGATCCTCTGTCGGTGTAGCTGAAAAAGCGCTCGAAGAACTGCGGGAAAAACGTAGTGCGTCTGAAGAATCTTTCCACTCGTCGGAAGCAGATAGCAGGGTAGCTTTAAATCAATTTAGCGAAGCCAGTGTCGAAGCAGTGGAGGCGCGAAACAGATTCGAAAATCTCGAAAAAGATATTCAGCGTATCGAACAGACAATAGATGATCTTCAGGACCGGGCCAAACGGCGTATCGTCGAACGTCAGGAGATCATCGAACTTCAAGCGGAGAGCGAGAGTCGACTCAGCGTACTCGACGAACAGTTTGAAGTTGTCCGAAGACGGCGACCTGAGATTGAAGAGCTCGTTTCGGAAGCAAAGAACGGTGTGATGGAGGTCAAGGTTACTATTTCCGACCTCGAATCTGAGCTGCGGGATATCCGTCGTGAGAAAGAGGAGCAGATGAAGGCCGAGAACAGTCGGGCGGTAAAACTTGCTGAAGTTCTCACGCGACTGGAAGACCTTGTGACTCACGTGAACGAAGACTACGGTCTCGACGTGAGCAAGATTGACGAAAAACTTGATGAGGGAACGGACGAGCTGGTTGCACGACAGCGTGTTAAAGAACTCCGCAGCCAGGTGCGTAGTATTGGCCCTGTAAATGCGCTAGCGCTCGAGGAGTACGAAGAAGAGAAAGAACGTCTTGAGTTTATTTCGACTCAATTCAACGACCTGAAAAGAGCTGAACAGACACTTGTTCAGACGATAGAAGAAATCAATACGACAGCATCAGCCCGTTTCAACGAGACGTTCGAAGCAATACGTGTAAACTTTACGCGCCTGTTTAGCGAGCTATTTGGAGATGAAGCCACAGCCGATCTGGAGCTCACCGATCCGAGTGACCCACTCGAATCTCCGGTAGAGGTATTCGCAAAACCACGCGGCAAGCGCCCTAGCGTTCTTGCGCAACTTTCCGGTGGCGAGAAGACGCTAACGGCCATCGCACTCCTGTTCGCAATCTATCTTGTTAAGCCAAGTCCGTTCTGTATTCTTGATGAAGTTGATGCACCGCTCGATGATGCCAATGTCCTGCGTTTCATGCATTTGATTCGCGAGTTTTCGAAGTCGACTCAGTTTATCCTCGTAACACATAACAAGCGAACGATGGAAGCGGCAGATCGCATGTATGGCATCACGATGCAAGAGCAGGGAATTTCAAAACTTGTCGGCGTCAATTTCGAAAAGAAGGAAGAAGCAGCTGACGAAGAAAATATCTCGGAGCTTGAGGTGGCTGAGGAGGTGTAGGTCAGCTAGCACATTCGGGGCACCCTTTGGGCGTAGAAAGTCTTCAATAACTTATGAAGGGAATTGCCTCAATCCACCCGTGTGCCCTCATACTGATCTGTTTCATTTCAGGATGCCTGTCAGCCAGCAAGATCGCCGACCCGTTTGGAGTTGACTCACCACTTCCATCGGGAACACCTGAGTCGGTTGGGATGGACGAAGCAATTCTTAGCGCCATTCATAAACAGCTCTCAAGCGACGACCACAAGATCCATAGCATGCTCGTCGCCCGGCATGGACTACTGATTCATGAGGAGTATTACAACGGCTGGAGCGAGACGAACCCGCACGACCTTCGATCGGCTACAAAAAGTATCACCTCATTGATCACCGGCATTGCAATCGGCAATGGTCTCCTGGATCTAACTACTCCCGTCCTGTCAATCCTGGGAGACGACTTTCCAGATGCGAAAGTCTCACACGACTTGAACATCAGGCACTTGCTTACGATGCAAACGGGACTTGATTGCGATGACAGTGACAAGACAACAAAAGGACAGGAAGATCGAATGTACCGATCGACCGACTGGACTGACTACTTCCTCTCTTTAAATCAAGTTGAGAATCCCGGCACGTTGGCGCGTTACTGTACAGGCGGAGTTGTTGCACTCGGAGCGGCTATTGCCGCGAGCGCTGGTACGTCAATTGCGGCGTTTGCCGAGAGTGTGCTCTTTCGACCTCTAGGTATAAACAACTACACGTGGGCATACTTTAATTCCGGAAAGGGCGTAGATACAGGAGGACACCTTCTGTTGACACCGCGAGCAATGGCCAAGATCGGGATCCTCGTGCTGCTGAATGGTACCTGGGAAGGGCATTCGCTTGTCCCACAGGAGTGGATCGACGAATCAACGTCTCAGCATACCGAAATCAACGGTAACCCTTACGGGTATCTCTGGTGGATTAACACAATTTCGTACGGCGAAAAGTCTGTCGAGGTTGTTTCGGCTCGTGGAAATGGAGGGCAGGTGATTTTTATAGCACCCGAGTACGACCTGGTCAGTGTGTTTACTGCAGGGTATTACAACTCAGACAAGACGCAAAGTGTCTACGATATTTTTCACCGTGGAGTCCTTCCGGCTGTGGAAGACCTTAAGCCGCACCTTTCTGGCAAACACGAATAACGAATCTACGGGCATTCATACAGGCGACTTTCGCAGAACAGTGTTTACACAGTCTGGCGCGGAAGGTGTTCTTTAAGATCGCTGTTTTGGATGTTTGAGCGGGGGCCGCCGCTCCTCCTCCCCAGTGTCAACGTAACTTATTTCGGACTCACTTTCATGAGCAGTCCATTAGGAGTTTATTAGAATTGTCGTCAAAATTCTGCTTTGGGAGTTACGCGAAAGCATCCCCGCAAAGACCTCGGCTATCGTCCTATTTATTCGATCAATAAGACTACGATTAATCAGCCGCGCCCATCAGGTCAATTTATTGATACACAAGATCGGATGAATGCTGCGACCACGGACATCGCCAACTATCCCGAATGCACGAGCATCCACCTGATCCCATACTTGTCCTCGACCATTCCGAATTTGTCATCTGCCGGAAACAACACCTTTCCCCCGTCACCAAGCGATTCCATCAGTCGAAGTTGTTCGCTCCGTTCCTGGAGTTCAACAAACAGCGAGACGTTACTGCCCACAAGAACATCGTGACCGGGGAGATCGTCCGACGCTTTTATCGAAATCTCTCCTATGCGGATTTCAGAATTAAATATTCGGTCTCCGAATTCTTCTGGCACAGGGACTGGTGATTCGGCAAACGTAGAGATTTCTACCAGTTTACCACCGAACACGTCAGCATAGAACGTCATTGCCTCTTGGCAACAACCATGAAAGATCAAGTACGGACTCAGCGACTTCATAAAGAAAACCTGACTGCTTTGTTAACGTGCCTGTTCGCAAGTGCCGTCTGCACTACTCGTAGTCGTGCTCGAAATATTCGGTACCCCGTGAAGGAGCGTCGCCGCTTTTCTTATGGATGCGTTCGGCAAGCCGCTTCGAAAATACTTCGGCCGGGTCATAGCCGTAGTTGCTCAACAAGTGATTGAGGGCGATGACTTCGCACAATACGGTAACGTTTTTACCCGGCGTAATCGGGAGTCTGACTCGTGGCAGTTTCGCCCCCATGATTTCATGGTAGTCATCGACCATCCCGATACGAGTATACTCCTCATCTGAATTCCAGAGCTCCATGTTCACAACCACTTCGACTCGCTTCTGAAATCTAATGGCACGAATTCCAAACATGGCTCTTACATCAATAAGTCCCAATCCGCGGACTTCCATAAAATGTTGAACCAGATCGGTACCCGAACCCATCAGGACCTGTTGATCTTTTTTCGTGACGATAACAACGTCGTCAGCCACAAGCCGATGACCTCGCTCAACCAGATCCAGCGCTACTTCGCTCTTCCCGATTCCGGCTTTCCCGACCAGTAATAGTCCAATCCCGTAGACATCAACCAAAGAGCCATGCATTGACATCTGTGGTGCAAACTGGTCAAGAAGGAAGTCTCCGATCGACGTCATGAAGTCCACGGTCGGCAGTTCCGTTCCGTAGACAGGAATACCTGCTTTCGTGGCGAGTTCTATGAGCTCAGGTTCGAGCTTGTTGCTTTCGGTAAGGAAGAGTACCGGAACAGGATATTCTACAAGCTTCGCAAAGGCGCTTCTCCGGTCTTCCTGAGAAAGATGATTCAGAAATTGATTCTCGGTATTGCCTAATACCTGGACCCGTTGGTGTGTAAAGAGATCGACGTACCCGGCCAGCGCGAGACCAGGGCGGTGGAGGTTACTCTCGGTAACTTTGCGTTCGCCGACCTCGACCTCATTGAACGGCTCCAGTGGAACGCCCACTCGCGAGCGCAACTTTTCGATGAGAAAATCAACTGATATCGATTCTTTCTGGAAGATCTTTGGTGTGTGTGGCATGGCAAAGCCGTCTAGGGCACCTCGATAGATTCCATGATTTTCTTAACGATATTCTCGGACGATATCTCTTCAGCCTCAGCCTCGTAGCTGATTGCAATGCGATGACGCAAAACGTCGAGCGCAATTGAACGCACATCTTCGGGAGTCACATAGGCACGGTGCCGCAGGAATGCGTGAGCCCTCGCCGCAAGATTAAGATTTATCGACGCTCTCGGTGAAGCTCCAAAATCGATGAGCCCCTGAATACCGTCCAACTCATAATCTCCGGGATTGCGAGAAGCCATAACAAGATCAACGATATACTTTTCGACACGCTCGTCGATGTAGAGATCGTTTATGATAGATCGCGCCTCCATTATTTCGGACGGCGTCACAACCTCGTTGATCTTTTCTTTCTTGCCCGTCCTGGCCATACGCCTCATAATCTCAAGCTCCTCATCCTTGTCGGGATACCCGACCGTAATCTTCATCATGAAACGATCGACTTGCGCTTCAGGTAGAGGATACGTGCCTTCCTGCTCGATCGGGTTTTGCGTTGCGAGTACGAGAAATGGTTGGTCCAAAATAAACGTCTCATCACCAATGGTGACCTGTCGTTCCTGCATGGCTTCGAGCAATGCGCTCTGTACCTTAGCAGGTGAGCGGTTGATTTCGTCCGCCAGTATAATGTTGGAAAAGATGGGACCTTTCTTGATAAAGAAGTTGCCATCCTTCTGGTTGTAGACCAGCGTACCGAGTAAGTCGGCCGGTAACAAGTCAGGCGTAAACTGTATTCGCTGGAAGCCAGTACCTATAGCTTGAGCAAGCGAGCTGACAGTAAGAGTCTTTGCGAGACCGGGTACGCCTTCGAGAAGAACGTGGCCATCGGCGAGGAGACCGATCATGAGCCGCTCTATCATATAGCGCTGGCCGACAACTACCTTTCCCAGCTCGTTAAATAATTGATCAATAAACGCGCTTTTCTCCTTGATCCTTTCTGTAAGCGCAGTGATATCGAAGTTGGTGGTCATTTAGCTAATTGGGATACTCAAAACGGCGAAAAGGGCGAGTAGACAAGTTACAACAATTCTGTGCGAGGCACCGTTCCAAACTTTTGTTTGTATGACTTCTTTATATCGTCCAGCTGTTGCGGGACTGAAAAAGGTTGTCCAACGATGTATACTCCCCGCCCGTTTCCCGAAATTCTCGCACCGATAAGTCCGTCTGTTGTTTTCTGTTGCACCAGATCTGAAATGAAGGCCGCTCCTGGAGATGTGAGTCCCCATTCTGTAAGCAATGACGAGTTAGACATAAACAGGAGCCCTCCAAAAAACTGCCAGTCACCCTTACGGGCAGCAGTGACTGCTCGTTGCACTCTCTGGTTTTCCTTGACGAGATAGTTGAGAATCGACCTGTATTTTCGCGAAACTTTTCGCTCTGCATCCCTTAAATCTCGGTGCTGTAGATGAGCAAGCGAAGGCAGTTCGTCATACACATTCTGAAGTTCCTGAAGACATTCCTGGGCATCGACCCGGCGTTTCGAAACCAGTGAGGGATTCAGTCTTGGTTGATCTTCCACTTCGATGTATCCGACTCCGGGTCCGTTGACAACGTCGAAGTGTACGAGCTCACAGTTTTCTGAATCCACCAGTGAGAAGCGCTCTGTCGTGCCGCCCCGAATTGCAGTCACGTATGCTGGCGAGTGATGGTAGCCGGCCGCATAACTGACGGCATCCGCGATTTTATTGTCAGGTAGAGTCGTGTCCTTGCCTGCGAGCGCGTATAGAGCTTCGGCAAGCGAGATACCGAGTGCAGCAAGAAAAACGCTTTCGTTCGAGATTGGAATCGCCGAAACTATTGAGACATCGATTGACTTGGGAAGGCCAGCAATCTGTCTGCTAATCGCGTTTACAATGTTTATCCACCAGTCCGGCCCATTGCGAGATTTATCAGCCGTACCAAGGGAGAATGTTTCTGAAGATCCCTCCGGCCATATACATGTTCGAGATTCTTCCTGTCGCCCTGCCTGCACCGCAACTGCCAACCCTGAACGCATCGGCCCAAACATCGCATAACCGGGCATGTAACTCACGTGGTCAGCAAAGTAGCCTACCACCCCATAGTTGAAGGCGGACGTGACAATACTCGACGATACTCCATACAATTCCCGCAACTGATGGATGGCGAGATCCATCGCGGCTGTATCGTCCAGGCGATCTCGACCCTCGATACGATGTCGCGCTTCGATAAGCGATCGCGCTTGCTTTGAAGCCCACTCACTATCTCCAGAAGTATGATTGTCGTTATCCTTCAACGTGCCAATTGTAGACCAATGATGCGACGAGATCGGGCAGAGAATTTCAGAGCCGCCCGGAAGACATGATGATAATTCGAAATTACGTTGTTTTACTATATCTTGCAGTATAAGGACGTCCAACTTTTATTGCGATCCCTACGGATATCCCCGCCTTCCCCTACCCTCATATCATCAGTAGCTCAACTCCCGTAGTACGCTCAGAATGTCTCTGTGGACTCGATCAACTAACTGGATTCTGGATCGTCCGAAGTCGATTCTAACAGGCATTTTCCTGATCACTCTTTTTCTCGGCTACCATGCGACAAAGGTAAAGACTGATCATCGCGCTGGCCATTTTCTTGCCACTGATTCAGATGTGGTACAGAATTTTAACCGTTTCAATAAGGTTTTTGGTGCCAATCAAACAATCCTGTATGTAATTTTTCAGGACCGTGACGCGACAGATGCGAGCTTCATTGCAGAACTACTTGATCTGACAAGCCGCATCGATTCTCTCGAGGGTGTTGAAAACGTGCTAAGCCTGGCGAATGCACCCTATCTGGTCAGGGAAGGGGACAGTATCGTAACCCACGTGCTTTTTGACCCCGCTCTTTCCGACGATGAGGTGAAAGCACGCATTTTGAGCCAACCCTTGTTTCGCGGACTTCTCATATCCAACGATTCGACGACGGCCGCGATGGTTGTCGATATCGAGGAGAAGTTCAATGAGTCGTCAGAACGGGTTGATCTCGTAAATGAAATCGAGAGACTGGCTACGGAGTCTGTGGGTCCCGTCGCACTCGCAGGCATACCCTATTTGCGGACACAATATGCCGAACGCGTTACAGCCGAGGCGCCATTTTTTACTTTCGCCGCTCTACTTATTTCGCTGGGCCTCCTGTTCATCACATTTCGTGCACGCAGAGCCGTAACACTGCCCACCATTATCGTGGCATTAGGA
>CBDUKH010000132.1:0-8806 GCA_965367755.1 uncultured Rhodothermales bacterium | reverse complement strand
CCGGTGAAGACATAACGGAAGAAGTCAAGGAAGAAGACGAATTTCATCAAGTGATCTATACTATTGGAGGTAATGCCGCGGGACGACTTGTGATCTCTAATCTCGACGTGGACGGAAACGGAGATCCTCTTGGTACATCGTTTGTCCTGACTGATACGGGAAACACGACCGGTGCTGGTGAAATCACCGTGCGACTACGGCACTACGAAGACGAGGCGGTTTTACCGGATGACAAAAGAAACGATTCCGGTACTTCTGAAATTCCAGGTGTGGTTGAGAATGACGTAAACGTTACCTTCCCTCTGACGATTCAATTCTAACAGACGACGAATGCAGACCCTGGATAATTATTCGCGTATCATGGCCGGGTTCTGGCGCTTGCAGGACTGGAGTATGTCCGACGACGAGCTTCTAGCATTCATAGAAGAATGTATCGAGCTGGGCGTGACATCGTTTGATCATGCAGATATCTATGGAAATTACCAGTGCGAACTCCTTTTCGGCCGCGTACTTGGTCGGAAGTCGTCACTGCGAGCGAAAATACAATTGATCACAAAGTGTGGTATCAAGCTCACTTCGGCGCAGAGACCCGAGCACTGGATCAAACATTACGATGTTACGGCTAGACACATTGTAGCTTCTGTTGAGCAATCGCTTCGCAACTTTCAGACTGACCACATTGATCTGCTATTGCTTCATCGTCCGGACCCCTTAATGGATGCCGATGAGGTCGCAACGGCGTTCTCACGACTACGAGAGTCGGGCAAGGTTCGCGAGTTCGGTGTTTCGAATTTCAATCCACAGCAGTTCAATCTGCTTCATTCCCGCTTCAAGCTTGTAACGAATCAAATTCAGCTGTCACTGATGCACACCAAGCCAATTTCTGACGGCACGCTTGATACACTTCAGCGCGAACGAGTTTCCCCCAGTGCTTGGTCACCGTTTGCAGGTGGCCACCTTTTTAAAGATGAATCTGAAAGGGCAACTCGAGTCAGGCAACGACTCGAAGATACGGCTCGCAAGCACGCTGCAACATCGGACCAGATCGCGCTGTCGTGGCTGCTCAGGCATCCAAGTAAGATATTTCCAGTTGTTGGGACCGGTAACATTGACAGGATGCGGCGTTATGTCGGGGCCCTCGATATTGATCTGTCCAGACAGGACTGGTTTAGTTTACTCGAGTCCGCGAAAGGCAATGCTGTTCCATAACGAATTGCGTTAGCGCCACGCACCCAGAATTAGCCCCTTGAGTGTAAACGCAACAACGATATATCCGCAGTTGATCAGGATATATTTAAGAGATCGTTGTTCGAACAGCGCCACGATGGCGAAGGCTGCCGCAGCCCATCCCAGCCCTGCGAGTAGACCAGCCGTCACGGCCCACATCAAGTCGGTACCAGAATCGCCAAGAAACGCGGCCAGGTTGTAGGATATTACAAGTGCCAGGACGAACGTCCCTCCAAACGTGACAGCCTTGTTACCTCCCGCGAGGTCTTCCTCCTTGAAGTTGTTCGCACTCATCCATCCTTTGTAGAACATGAGTGGCGAATACCATAAGGCACCAACGACAAAATCAGATAGCGCCGCAACGAGGACAGCCAGGTGATTGATATACAGGTCTTCCATTCTGAGTCCGGTTTAAATAAAAACCGATGATAGCAGATTCCGCCTACCTGCGATTGTATAAAATGGACTCGCCTAGTCAACCGCGATGAAGTTCACCCGGTCACCGCGTTGAGTTGAGAATACAGTAGGAGTATACCCGGAAAAGTGTTTGAACTCCCGAATGAAGTGAGCCTGATCGTAATACCCGCAATCGTGAGCAATGGAAGTCCAGCTGGCATCGCCCGAGGAATCAATCGTATCCAGCACCTGATTGAATCGAAGGACGCGCTGGAAGTATTTTGGGGTCATACCAATGTATTCTTTGAAGGACCTAACGAACGTCTTCCCGCAAATTCCAATTTCATCGGCAACGGCATTTATAGTACTAATTGCAGGGTCACTCGTTAGTCTTGAAATTGCGTAGTCTATAAAAAGCGGTTTGCCGTCAGGCGAAATCCGATCGTTCAACCAGGTACATACGACATCTATCTTTGCGCTCACGCAACTGGTATTTTGAATTTGGTCCATGATGGTGGCAGTCTCGGGTCCGATGACGGCATGAGCATCTACCACAGCGTTACCAACCAGATGCATCGGGAAGTTCAGCAGCGAGTACGCACCTCCCGGCTTAAAACAGATGACCATCATTGATGACATGTTACCAGCGGAAATGGAGATCGATTGATGCATCATTCCCGAAAACCAGACCCCGGTACATTTCTGTATGGGCATGAGAGACACGCTGTCGAAGATATACTTCGGGGTATTATCGAGGTTGAACAAGAGGTATGTATGGGCATCGGGCATCAATTTCTCAATTGAGTGCTCGGGAGCGTAGTCTTTATAGAAGACAATGTTATCGACGAATCGGCCCAGGAGATCGGTCGGTTTGAAAAGTTCGAATATCATAACTTCTGCAAGACAATCGCGATACTTAATAGTTGCCTACGGCGGTAAATGTAGTCGTAGCACCTGAAAGGATACAAATCATGATTCGAAAAAAGATTGGAATACTTGGCTCGGGAACGGTAGGACGCACACTGGGGACCGGCTTCATAACTTCCGGCTATGAGGTAATGATCGGTACTCGATCGCCTGAGAATATCAGGGATTGGCAAAACAGTAACCCCGAATCGAAGATCGGATCATTTGACGAGGCAGCGAGCTTTGGTGACATTGTTGTGCTCGCGCTCAAGGGTGCATTTGCCAGTGATGTTTTAGCAAATCTCGCGCCGGGCATACTCGAAGGCAAGACGATTTTAGACGCCACGAACCCGATCTCAGACAATCCTCCTGTCAATGGAGTTTTGGATTTTTTCACTGGATCGAACGAGTCACTCATGGAACGACTGCAGGGCGTAGCACCGTCGGCGAACTTTGTGAAATGTTTTAACAGCGTCTCAAGCGTCGTAATGTTTCGCCCGCAGTTTGAAGGCAAGCGACCTACGATGTTCATTTGTGGAGATAATGGTGCGGCGAAGATTGAGGCACGCAATATTCTTGATCAGTTTGGATGGAAAGTTGAAGATCTCGGAGCGAAGGAAGCGGCACGCCCGATCGAATCCCTGGCCCGGCTGATATGTATTCGTGGTATTGTCACAGGAAACTGGAAGATGGCACTCGAATTTCTCGCCAGGTAATAGCAAGCCATGAACGATCATCACCGAAAGCTGGAATCGATGTACTCAGGTGCACCGATACAACAATTCTTTAAGAGCACCATCTATATCGAAGAAGCGGCCGCAACGATCTCTTTGCACATCAAGCCAGACTATCATCACGCTTTCGCGTCTGTCCACGGCTCAGTCTACTTCAAAATGCTTGACGATGCTGCCTACTTCGCAGCCAACTCCGTTGTCGAAGACTGGTGCATCGTGACAGTTTCGTTTTCTATTCAAATGCTCCGACCGGCATCGTCCGGAGCTTTAAAAGCGGAAGGCCAACTCGTCAACAATGCTGGCAGGATCCTCGTCGCTGAGTCGCAAATTACGGATGACAATGGCCATCTGATTGCTATCGGGCATGGCACCTTTGCGCGAAGTGGAGTACGGCTTTCTGACGTGCCGGCGTATAGCTCGTAGCGTCAGATAGTGTTGTTGCCAGGTTGGGATTGGCGAAATTCGATTGTTAGACTTTTTCCTAGACTATTTCCTAGACTTTTTCCTAGCAAGGTCCATTGGCGAGTATCGGCGAAACCTGTTAAGTTGCTACCGGGGAGGAGGTTTGGTGGCCCCCTCGTGATTTTACGCTGAAAAGAGCAACGAAATGTCTTCTTCGCCGTGATTTCCGGTGCTGTCTACAGGGAATACTCAGTTGCGAGAACAGTACATAAAACTACGAGTGCCATCAGATCCGGCTGAGCCACGCGCACATTTTGACACATGCAGGATCTAATAGCACTCGCGTTTTGGCCACGCGATTGCAGACCAGTTTGAGTAGACTTGGAGAGCTTTCTCCGACACCTGGCTCTAAAGCTGAGTCAAGTCTCGTAGAACCTCTTCCAGGTATGGCAACATCTTGTTGTCTGAATCTCGCAGATACCACGTATTGCCAATCTCCTCCAGTCGATCTCTCAGCAAACCCACGGTATATGTTTCTCCACGAAGCGATCTGGCATAACTCGAATTCACCTTCAGTATTTTCATGGCAACTGTACGCCGCGGTGTAAAGTCGGTTAGACCGAGTTCTTTCATTTTGTCGATGTATCGGCCGTCGACATCGTGGATCTTGAGCATCAAGGCTTCGTCGACATCCAGATTTTTAAATCCGATGTCCTCCATCTCCTTCATGAATCGGCTATCTACGTCGTGTACCCGCAGGGCGATTATATCATCCTCACTCGGATCATCAAACCCTAACCTTTTCATCTCTCGAACAAAATCCGCATCGATATCATGAACCTTGAAAGCAATGGCTCGGTCCGCGTCAAGATTTGGATAGCCGATCGCTGCCAGGTCGTCTATAAGTCGCTTGTTTATATTGTGGACCTTCAATGCAACTATCTTGTCGGGATTGAGGTCGCGAAATCCAAGTGAAGCCATATCGCTTACATATCGAGCATTGACGCCGTGAACACTGAGAGCGATGGCTTCGTCAGCGGACAGATTGTCGAAGCCCATCCGTCCCATTTCGCGGATCATGGATTCATCCACATCGTGGACTTTTAAAGCAATCAGCTTATCTGAAGAAAGGTGCGTGAACCCGAGGTCATGCATGCTGGCAATAAACCGTTCGTCGATGTTATGCACCCCGAAACTCACGAGGTCGTCTGGTGACATATTGTCGAATCCAGAATCCTTCAGTTTTCTCGCCACCTCCGGGTCGACGTTGTGGATTTTAAGTGCCACAACCTGGTCAGGCGTTAACCGATCGTAGCCAAGAGCAAAATAAGCGCGCGCGAATCCGGGAGTCACGTTGTGGATTTTCATTGCTACTAATTCGTCTGCTTCCAGCCGCTTGAATCCTGCTTCACGCATTGCCTTGATATATGCTCCATCTACGTCATGGAGATACATGGCCGCGATTTCAGACGTACCCGGGTTGCCGTCCGGCTTTGTTGACGCATCCTGTGCGATTGAGGCGGCCGGCATGCTTATAAGTATTGTGGCAGCCGCGAGCAATAAAAGTGATAAACGCATCATAGTGGCTATAACAAGATGTGAGGGATTGAATATTGTGCTAGTTTTTTAGCATTACGGTACGGAGTTGAAGATGGTTTCGCTTTCCGGGAAATAAATTCCCGTGGGCTTCCTCAAAATCTCAAATGGAAAGTATTGTATACTAAAACATCGTTAGCGTATCTTATCAGTCTTGGACAAAATACGTCCAGATAGTGTTGGTCCGGTAGTTCAGTTGGTTAGAATGCCGCCCTGTCACGGCGGAGGTCGCGGGTTCGAGTCCCGTCCGGACCGCAGCACAAAAAAAGCCCAGGCTCATCGAGCCCGGGCTTTTTTATTTTTACAATGGTCCATTTATCCGATAAAGAACGGCAGCACCAAAAACATTATCAAGCTTGCGCCAACAGCTGCCATAAAAAAGTAGAAAGCTATTCGCGTTGCTCTATCTTCTGCGACGCCTTCAGAGAAAAAAGACGTAGAGGTGTCTTCGCGATTCTCTCTCCGCGCGCGATTTTTTGAAATCGTAGTCATTGTTTCGACTCTAAATAAAGTTCCAGATTCCCAACGGAGGTGTCTCCATTGGAATTAAATGTTCACTTTGGGTCAGGGCAGATTGCCGAGCCCGATTGGAACTGAACTCTCAGAGTCGATACACAAATTGTGGACGGTCACTTGGAAACTGACCATTGACTGACGTTACACCAGCCCGCTGTCGCAACGACAAAATGTTCTTGCCCTTCTCCCACGACATCACATTGGAATTTTCGGGAAGGATTTCATAAACGGTTATGGCCAGTACAGACACGGCCTCAACGCGTATCCCGTCGGAACCAGGAATTTCCACTTTATGAAACGCTGCCTGCCTCGACGTATGAGGTAGGGTCGTCTGGACTTCTCGCGTCTGGGTAAAACCGTTCATCAACAGTAAAACCAGACTCAACGGAAGAACAAAATGTCGCGTTATCGAAAGCATTTGCGGACGTATGCGAGGTAATGAGTCAGACACCTATGCCTCTTGATCCCCGGATGTTTCCACCGGATAAAAACTTGTTGAGCTGAATATATTTTTATCCGATGGAAGCGATCGATCCGGGTAGTCGGGCACAAAATAAGGCCGACCCCGATCGCGTCGGGGCCGGCCTTTATTCCTCAAAACCTGAAGTTACCTAGGGAATCAAGTTTTCTTTGGCGCGGACCACAAACAGCCCCTCCATCCCACTCGTAACAATCACATTACCACTCGAGAAGTATGGATAGTTGCTCCATGCTCCTCCCATGCTCGCCGAGTTATCACCTATGGGAACAGTGTCGAAATAGCCAACCTCTACAGGATTCGCAACATCACTGATATCGAGAATGCGCAACCCGGACTTATAGTTGGCCTGGTACATCAGATTACCCTTGATGTACAAGTTATGATCACTGGACTTCTGTGTCCCGAAATGTTCTTTCAACAAGATCGGATCGTCCAGATCTGTTATGTCAAAGATAAGCGTACGTGTATGATGCACAGCTTCGGGGCTTCCCAGTTCGTCGAGTTCGTCGTTCATAAAGAAGTAACGATGATCTTCAGTAACCCAGCCCTGGTGTGAATAGCCGACATTAGGGTAGCTTGTATTTGACAGAGCAACCGGATTCGATTTGTCTGATACGTCAGCTATGCTCAAAGCCGTCTCGTTTGAGCCGAAGCATATCTCTTTGCCACTGTACGTCGTATCCGGTCCGTTGTAAATAATGCATTGTGCATCGTGGCTATAGCCGGTATTGTTACGTCCCGTCGCAGTGTCCGAGAAGCATCCTGCAAACGTTGGCTGAGTTGGATTCTGGATGTTAATCATGTGCAATCCACCACCACACGTTTCGCCACCTGAATTAACTCCGACCGCGTAGGCATACCCAGTGTCTTCATTAATGACAATGTTGTGTGCGCTTCCGATTCCAGCGTAGTGTGCAGTTTCTTCAAACGTGACAGGATCACCATGTACTTCGGCAATTTGTTTGAGGTCGAAGATCTGCATTCCGTGCTGTGCGGCACCGTCAGCTGTTATAAATGCGTGATCCTTGTACACCTTGATGTCACGCCAGACACTCGGCGGTGATGAGGCGGTTTTCGGAAGTTCTCCAAGGTAGACAGGCATCGAAGGGTTCGTTATATCGACGAATGCCGTTCCGTCTTGACGACCTACGAGAGCAAACTCACGATTGTCGTACTCCCAACCCCATACATCATTGACCTGTATCCCGGGATCTCCACCCATGCTTGAGACCGGCATGAATGACGCGAGATCAACATCGCCACAGTCGAATACGTCGGCCGTTCCATTGTTACAGGTGACCATCTCCCCTGCTACCATGTCGAGTCCGTCGTGCGTTGCGCTTTCAAGCGTTGCGGTAATCGCCCACTTTCCGCTAGCATCTTGCTCGAGAACGCGAGCAGCTCCGCTACCCCTCATGCCGACTACGGCAAGGTCACCTTCAGCGGCAATATATCCACCGAAGTAATCTCCGCTCTGCAAGCCGTCCGGGTAAATTACCTGCACGCCAGTAAATCCTTTGGCTGGATCAAACGATACAGCGTGAACGCTTCCCTGAAAGGCATTCGAACCCGGAGCACCGACGAGAAAACCACCCGGATAAAGTGCGACGTTTCGGCCAAATCGAGATTGCTCGACGCGGTCAAATCCAACGATCTTCTGCATTGGTATCCATGCGTTTTCGTCCGCATTAAATACCAGTGGAATTACAGCACCACGTTCGCCATCTTCATAGAGGGATCCTAAAAGCGCATGTCCACCTCGCATGACCAGATTAAAAGCTAACTGGTCCCCCTGAGCCAATGTCTCCGGAGCAATGATTGAATGTTGCTGCCAGCGACCTGCATCGTCAAGCTCAAATGCGTAGACGGCACCGCGGAGCGAATCCCTGCCGGTTGCTGAAACGAGGGCTTTGCCATCGTCCAAATCAAACGTCCAGCCAAAGCGATCTCCGGGTTGGCCATCATCTGCTTTTAGCCGGGAGTGTTCGGACCACGTTCCGTTTCCGTCGCGATGAAATACGATTACGGCACCCGTTGAGTCCACGCCCTCTGCTCCTACCATGGCATAGTCGCCATCGATACGCGCATAGGCGGCGAACATGTCGGACACTTCCATATCACTTACGGCAAGATGCGCCGCTTCCATCCAGTCGCCACCGTTGGAACGCTCAAAAATGTAGACTTTCCCGGCAGAGCCGTTCGGCCTCGCAGTGACAATCATTCTGTCAGTATCTGCATCGACGTACAGCCCGAAGCCATCACTGTCAGTAGCATCTGATGCAGCTAACCGCTGGGCTTCAGTCCATTCGGAGCCAGATTTTCTGTAGACATAAACATGTCCGCTGGCATAGGTATTTGCGGGTTCGCCGACCATGATATCGCCACCAGCCGTAGCAACGGTCAGGCCAAAACCTGCTTGATTTCCATTAACGGCCCGATCACTCAAGAACGACTGCGCGTTTAGTGGAAAGACGACAGCAGCGACCAGAATGAAGCTAACTATCGATTTTGTACATATTCTCATGAAAAACCTCAACTTGGGATTGTA
>CBDUKH010000131.1:0-8996 GCA_965367755.1 uncultured Rhodothermales bacterium | reverse complement strand
ATCGAGTACGTTGTAAATGAGGAATCTACCATCTGGAGATCAACGTAGTCCAATCCTGAAAATGTCAGCGCTGACGATGCAGGGTTAAAGGGATCGGGGGAGAATACTGCGCCATAGATTTGTCCGTCATTCTGATTTCCGCTTTCGTCTGCTGCACCATTATTGAATGGGTAGTAGGCTATCAAATCCTGTTCGACGCTGTAGCCCACATTTTCCGACGACTGCAGTTGCTCGCCTATACTATTCAGAGTAAGGGGACCCTTTCTAGTAACCATTCCCAATAAAACTATTGCTAACAACCCCGCACTTAAATACGTGCCAGAGTTTCGAAGAAAAGTCTGTAGACTAGTCATAGTATCTGTGGATTTGTTGTTTAATTGAACAATCACATTTACAAAACCACATACGATTATCCATTGACCGTGTGCGCCATGTCGAATACAGAACACAATTCAGCGTATTATTTCAAGCAATGCAACATGCTAGTTACCGTATTTTTCCCTAAATCGAATTTGTCATTAGGTACTTAATTATGCGCCTCATCGTTAGCACAGTTTTATTGTTAGTGACTTTGTCGGGTTGTCGTAAAATGGATGACGTTCGTTCATACCCATTGAGATTTGATACCGCATCTTCGAGACTTGGATACGCTGTACCAGTAGACATCGATGGCGATGGACTTCCTGAGTGGATCCTCTACGAACCAGACTATATCGTAGCGACCGAAGACGGCGGAGGAAATATCGATCAGGTCAACCTACCTGGTCAGATCGCATCGAAACTTAATCCCGTCGACTATGATGACGATGGTGACCTCGAGATACCTGTCGCCTATAGACGAGCAGACAGTCTATTTCTCGCGATAATTGATTATGAAAACAGACAGGGACGAATTGCTCAGACGTTCTTTATTACTGAGGGTAGTTCTCGGTCCATTAACGGAGGCAAGATCGAGTGGGAAGGTCGTATCGGACAGATTAGCATCCTCCCAAAATCCAAGTCTCGTGAAAAAATACTCTTCGTGACTTCATACACAGGTCGTACACCTTCCGCTCGCGGTATGTGGCTATTTTCAATTGAGGACGGACGATTGCTACACAATATAAAATCCGCAGGTAACCCAGTTGGAAGCAATTCTTTTGCACCTGAGCCCATAATCATAAAAGGTGAGACCGGGGAATACCTGATATCTCTTGTTGGTGCAGGTAACAACGGAGGGCGTGTTGAAGAGACTAACGACTCAGAGGTATTTGTTGTCCGAACTAACCTTTACGACGGTTCTGCAGACTTCGAGAAAATAGGCAAATTCGGTGAATATCCGTCGATCTACCAGGCGGATGTTGACGGTGATGGTGATAGTGAAATGGTGCTTAGTATGTCAACTTATTCGACATCAGATCAAAGACCTGGAAGAGTTAGGTTTGTCCGCGATCTTGGCACGCCGGAGATCGTGGCATCCACTGAGGTTGAGCTGCCATTCGCTCTCAGGGCGCTGATCCCATTTGACGTCAACGGCGACAAGGCAGACGAGCTCATTGCTTTAAGTGCAACTGGAGAACTTCTTGTTCTGGACTACAGTCTTAGTTCGACCCGGTCACTCAATTTCCATGGCTCGCAGTTTTTTCGGATAAGTAGAATATTACCTGAATCCAAAGCCATGTTTCAATTAATCACCTCTTACGACTCGATGATATTGAGTGATCATCTTCATGCACTTGCATTACTAAAGACCACGAGCCGAATCTTTCAATGGTCTAGTGGTCGAACGCAGTTTTTCTATTCTCATGAAATCCAGAATGGCCAGGAATTCACGACTGCCTATTCGGTTGCACGGCAACCCCTATGGCTGATATCTCGATTTAGGTATTTCATTCTAGCGAACATGATCTTATTCGTGACCGGCGTCGCAATACTTGGGATTCGGTCAATGAGAAATCGTGTTTTGACAAATTCTCAGCACATGCGCAACGAAACCCGAATGCTCTTCGTGTCCGAAACGAATACTGCGTTTATAGTTGCAAAAGTATTACATAATAATTACTCAAAAACAGATTTTTCGGTAAAAGAATGGCACACAATCGTCGGCATTTCTAGAAAAACGTTGGAACGTATTTCGGCAAAACTCGCTGAGGCAACACCAACCGAACTTCTTTGGGAACGCCGACTAAACAAGGCGGAATACCTATTAAGAAATTCTGACTATACCGTTTCTGAAATTGCATATCAGGTCGGATTTAAAGATGCCTCTCATTTTACCCGCAAATATAAAGATCATTTTGGCATTGCTCCTTCAACGGCGCGGATCAAAGAACCGTGTAGTAATCATTGACCACTCCTGAGTGTGATCCTATCCACAGGCCTCACTATGACAACAACTATTGCCGATTCTTCACGAATTTCCAGTTACTTTTGACGAATGACTGCGAGGCCCGAAGGCTGAGCCCGAGCCCACTTACAACTCCACTTCGTACACTCTCTCCTTCTGCGAACGTCCGCGGAGTTCTACGGCACCGTGAGAACGAAAACATGCTGATTGCAGTTGCTCATCATTCAGTTGATCGTACAATGCACCCGAGCACAATAATGTTGTATCAAGCAGCTTATTCAAGGACTCGATCCTCGATGCCACGTTGACCGTATCTCCTACTATCTGATATTCGCTGTGTCCTTCCGAACCAATCAACCCGGTAACGACGGGACCATAATGAAGACCAAGACCCAACTCGATGGGATACCCCTCAAAACGCATTTCGCGATTGCTCACAGCCCTGGCGATCTGCTGAGCGGCCCGAAGCCCATCAGCACAGCACCGTTTCGATTCAATGGGAATGCCGAACACAGCCATGAATCCATCACCCAGCAATTTGTGAACAAAGCCACTATTAGTGTGGACGATGTCAATCATCGAACCCAACAACTCGTTCAAAAAATGCATCACTAGCGCTGGATCTACATTTTCAGACATAGAAGAAAATCGACGAATATCGACAAACAAGATGCACGCATTCTGACGCTTACTCTCAAACTCGTAGTTTACGCGCAGCAACTCCTCCACTATATGATTTGACGTGTGTTGACCCAGTAGATCCATGATTCTTGTGCGCTCCTCATTGAGCTTCTTGTGCATAATTAGCTGCGCTGAGTGGGCGGCGACAATCGAAAGCAACCGCTCGTCACCTGCCTGAAATGGTGTATTTCCCTTTTTATTGAATAACACCAGCACGCCAATGGCACGCGAATGAATTACAATCGGCACCGCAAGAACGGATCTAATCGTTCTATTCCCTAACATCCCAATGGGTGAATCTTCGCCAACCTCTTTGCGGATCGGTTGCCGCGAAGTTGCCACCCATTCAATCAATGAATCTGCTAGTCGGAGTGGGTCGGACACGGTGCGGGACATCTCCCGAATAAGCGTGTGATTACCCGATTCGACTGACGCATTTTCGGTAAGAACGACTGTACCCTGTGAACAGTCGATTTCTTTCACAACTTTATGTACCAGCAGATGGAGTGCTGAATCGAGGTCGGCAGCGGTGCTCAGGTCGATCGCAATTTCGTTCAGTAACGCGAGTTCGGATATAGTCCGTTGCAAATCTTCGCTCATCACTTTCTCATCATGCTGATTCAGGATTGTTACACCAGTTTTATTCTCGCTCCGAGAGCTTCTGTTGAGAGTAGAATACTTCAATACCCTGACGGAGAATTCCGTCGTCAATCATTATACAATAATCTCACTTCTTGGCGAAGGCGGGATGGGGCAAGTGTACCTGGCCCACGATAATAAACTTGACAGGAATGTCGCTCTCAAGTTCTTAACGCCTCTCGCTCGCTCGTGCAATAAAGCTACCGCACGATTTGAACAGGAAGCTCGCGCCCTGGCAACCCTCAGTCACCCCAATATCGTTCGGATATTTTCTATCGAAGAATCGGACCATGGATATTTTATTTCCATGGAGTTCGTAAAAGGCATTAATCTGAACGAGCGCTTGCAGGCCGACAAAGTTGAACTCGAAGAAATTATTCAAATTCTTTCAGAGTCACTTCGCGGACTCATCTGTGCGCATGCAAATGAAATTGTGCACCGCGATATAAAACCAGGCAACGTCCTGCTTTCCGACGATGGTGCGATCAAAATCACTGATTTTGGGATCGCTAAGGTACTTGGTACCGATCTAACACAAACGAATGAAACAGTTGGTACCATCTCATATATGTCTCCTGAGCAGATTCTGGGACAACCCGTCAGCCATAAGAGTGACCTCTGGTCGGTTGGGGTAATTGCCTACGAACTGTTTTCTGGTAGCAAACTTTTCGACGGCCAGTACGAGGCCGAAATCACTTACCAGATTGTTCACTCAGAGCAATACATTGTCGACAGGCTGACGGAGAATTTTGATCCTTCAATTAAAGAGTTTCTGCAAAGAGCCCTCCAGCGAGATCCGGACGAGCGTTTCGGGTCTGCTGAAGAAATGCTGGATGCTCTTCATTCACTGCAAATCGATTCGATCGATGCTAAACTAAAACCCCGACGAAGAGCGGTGCCGATTGTGGCAATGATAGTAGGTGCGGCTGCTCTCATCTCACTGAGTATTCTTGGCCTGTTTCAGATTGACCCAACGCGGATAGTCGCGGATGAATCCCAGGATCAAGTACGTGTCGATGTTGCCTTGGTCGAAGAACCGCCTTCAAGGGAACCCCTCGCTAAACCAGTGGCAGATCTCCTGTCTGCTCATCGGGGCAGGGATCTCTTCGCAATAATCGAATCACACGTTCAGAATCACGAAATGATCGTGGGTACTCCCGAGGATTTTGTTGATCCTGGACGATGCTACGTCGTGTTCTTCGACCAAGCGGCAGATACCGTTGTTACCGTTGCATCAAACGATACGATTCGAATTGACCTGCGCAATAATACACCAATCGAAAGCCTTGAATTGATCAGAGGCGACAACAAATTTATTGAGCTATGGATCGACATCAAAAGCTAGAGTTTACATGAAGGTAGCTGCCGCAATAATACTGACTATTAGCATCTGTGCGACAACGCCAGCCCGCTCGCAGAATAAGACAACCCTGTATCTGCAGACGCTGAATGACGCAGTACTTCAGAGAAAAATCGAGAAGAACATCAGTGCAGCCTTGACCCAGATAAACGTACTGCATGATACTAATCCTGATGCAAATACTCTCGTTGCAAATACGTTCGATTATACGGCAGAGTGGAAGAATGCCATTACCGAACTCTGGAACACAGCTCCTTTCTTCTGCCCCAATATTCGGATATCAAGTAAACTGATTCTCCACCCGAACGGGGGCTATGAGGTTCGGGGTATTGACCTGGTTGTCAGCGAGGGGGCCGTAAGGCATCGCGAGGAAGGCGTCATACGATTGACCCCAGACGGAGCACTTGATGGATTGTCATTTGGAATTCACAGTGGTCTATACCATGAGGTCCTTGCCAACGAAGAGGATGTATTGGATTTCCGAAGGAGACAGGTCCTGGTCGATTTCCTTGAGAACTTTCGTACGGCCTACAACCGCAAGGACATTGACTTCCTGCAAAAGGTCTATAGTGAAAATGCGTTGATAATTGTCGGCAAAGTACTGAAGGTTCAGGAGGCCTCAGACGACGGACTGGTACCTTCAATTCCACCTGAGCAAGTGGAGCTCATTCGCCTCAGTAAGCAACAGTATCTGTCGAGCCTGCAAGAAGTTTTTCGACAAAATGAATTCATCAAAATATTCTTTGAGAACGTAACCCTGTTTCAGCATCCGAAATTTGAAGACATCTACGGAATCACTCTACTTCAGCGCTGGACTTCTACCTCGTATACGGACGCAGGTTATCTATTTATCCTGATAGAATTTCGGGAAGATCTTCACCCGCTTGTCCATGTACGAACCTGGCAGCCCGAGAAGTTCACTACGCGAAAACAGGTAATACAAATCGGTGATTTCGAAATAGTTCGCTGACAACCATGAGGTAACATCATGAACAACTTTAAGAATATTTTCAGGCAATATTCCATGCCTACTGTTGCCTCATTTGTCGGACTGTTCTATTTGATCACGCCAGCCTGTGGCCAAACATTGGCATCGTTGGAATCAGCCGTGTTGGAACAGCCTGACACTATACCAGTCTTCACTGAGTATACAGATTATGCAGCGATCATAGTTTCGTCGCCTATCCCGAGTCTGGAAATCAGCTCGAACCTTGGCATTGTTGCGAACAAGAGTGAACCAGAGTACGGTACGTACCGACTCATAATTTATCCACAGCGACAAATCCTTACGATTAAGTCTGTCGACTATGTAGAGTCTAAAATTCCGGTCCCGGACATCGGCCCCCGAGAGGTCCTGTACTTTTCCATCAAGCCCATCTCATCAACTGGTACCAACGACGGATTCATTGAAACGCAGCCTTCCTTTAGTCTGGATGGACTCGATGACGAGGTTGAAGCATACCCGGAAAAACTGGAGAAGATGACAAATGCCTACAACGAAGTCGTCAAGTTCGAGGAGATGCCTGAGAAGAATGCAACGCTGAAACAGCTCGCATGGGGCCGTTTTCTCAAGGCATTTGAGAGTGAACTCAGCTTTACGTCCGAAGATAACATGTATCGACAGAAGGCACGCGAGCGCCAGCAGTTTTGGAGAGTAGAGATGATGGTTGGAGAGTTTGATACCGCAGTAGCTCGAATGCGAAACGACTCGATTTCGGTAGTCGAACGAGTTACAATGTGGGATGATTTCCTGTATACTTTTGCCGAAAACCAGACTTTTTACTCAAAGGACGACGAACTACGCGCCAAGGCCAAAGGCTATCAAGACTTCTGGCAAATGGTGACTAATCTGAATTTTAGCGACGACGAAATTGTGGCCAAAGTGAATTCACTTTCCTCACCAGAAACGATCCTGGAGGGAATGGCATTTTTCGAGGAATTTCGTAACAACATGACATTGATTCGAGCATCGCTGACGACGGCCGTAATTGCTAAACACGATGAACAATTTATTAAAGCCGGCAGCTTGTTCGAGTCGGACGAAGTCACCTCCTACTTTTCCGAACTTACGCTGGCTGGTATCGATGCAGAAATTGCCAACGGAACTCCCAATGACAAGCTCCTTGCAGATCTGTTTACCTCTGCTGCCGATCGCCCGCCGTATGCTCGAATATTTGTTCTGTCGGCAGTACTTCAGACAGAACATTTCGAATTTAGACCAAAGCTCGAATTCTTCGACCGGTTTCTAAAAGTATATTACTCAGATTTTGATCAAGCAGATTTTACAATCCACTACGAGATGATTTTGGAGATGGTGAAACTCGTGGCACCAGGCCTGAGCGCACAGTTAAGTGTCAATTCGGCAAAGGAACGAAGAAAACAAATTGCGAAAGCCATCGATACGGACTTTTTTAATGGATTCCTTTACCTCGCAGCGTTTCGCGACTATCCCGGGCGTGATGATTCAGATTTTAAGAACCTGTTGTATAAGTACATTCAAACATACTACGACTTACAGGAAGATGAAGGCGGCGTCAGAATAACGCTCGGTATTGTGCAGCAATGGTTTCGTGAAATCTCTCTCCAAACGACAGGATAAATATGTTCGGCGCGAACATCTTTTCTCTGATTATTATATACCTCTTTAGCCAAGGTGTGTCTCAGGAGGATCAAGCCCGGAAATTGGTATTTGAATCGTCGTTGCTTGCGTCAATTTATGCTGAACTAGCGATAGATAGTAGTACAGTCTACACTCAAATTTTTGACGCTGGCTTCGTCAGAAGGAATGAGTATATGTTGGATGTGGACGGGAGCACGCCAGAACGGATCGTTGTTGAAATCACAAACGACAGTATCGTCACTCACATAGGCGTAGATATATTTCCCTACCTGGCCCGGAAACACATCGATCCTGTCGGGAAATTCCTTGAACGTGAGCTGTTATTGTCTTGCTGCATGCACGAAGTGAGTGTGGCGTCAAGAGCCCCTACAAGCGAGTTTACTATTTCGTACGGTTCAGACGATTTGCGAAACCTGAATACAAGCAGTCGACAGAATCTGGAAACCTGTCTCGAACCGACACTCTCTAGGCAAGATAATAGTTTACTGATCGCATGTGAAGGCACTACGAATCCCATCACTATTGAAGGCAACCTGGATATTTCCAATTTAACAGGAATGGACAAAGCCGAGTTAGAGCAATCGTTCAATCGAATGGTCAACGGGCCCCCGGTTAAATGCTTCTACCCTGAAGACGAATCGGCGACTTACCCGTACTATGAGAATATTGATTTTTCACCAGGTGGAGAGATCGCCAACGGTATTAATGGACACTTGTTTTATTGGAGAGATACACACAGCCTTGTGATTTCTGACGACTACAAAACAGAAAGCATTCAGAATATATTTATTTCGCCTATTGACAGAGAGCCACTCTCACTGAGCGTAACCCACGAACAATATAATCCAAACACACATTTAGAGGTCGACTACAATATCGTTGACTGCCTGCTGAGAGCTTCGCGGCACAATCCGTTTTTGGGATTCGAATCACAAACCCAAGAAGACGGGAGTAAGGTTATACTTGTGTATGAAAATGAGGTCCTTCAATACTATCATATTTTCCTGCTTGAAGTTGCTTCATTTCCACCGACAAAGTCCGTTGTCAAGGGTAGGCTTTATTCGTACGTGCGATTTGACAACATTGACAGATACACAGGTTACGACTCGACGGGAACGGGTTTGGACTTTTCTATCAAACTGGAAGATTAGTCACAGCACTTCCAGATTGTATCTGTCCGCCCGAAGGCCCGAGCCCACCATTAACGCGAGGCCTTAGACCGAGCCTACTACCAACCCATAGCATAGATACTTCGCTTACGCTCAGTACGACAAAACAATTGTCACAGCTTCGCGAATGACGAATGACTAGTGACGAATGACTGCGAGGCCGCAAGGGCCGAGTCCACCATTAACGCGAGGCCGAAGGCC
>CBDUKH010000130.1:0-9562 GCA_965367755.1 uncultured Rhodothermales bacterium | reverse complement strand
CCGGACGGAAGATACTCTGCCGGAATTGGGTGCTTATCACTTTCCTGAGCCCAGAAGACAGATACAATCCACCATCGTTGACCATCAAAAACGAGTTGGAAACTATTGATACCGCGTCCACCCACGGGGCCGCCCTTCGTCTTACTCCACTCGTACGTGCTGAACACGTGTGCAATATCTCCAAACCGCTCGACTTTCCGAGCAATTTCGTATTCATAAAATCCGTTCTTTTCAAAGTAAGGACTTGACCGGGCGATGAAGGTCTCTACCGTTTGAACGTCGGCATCACTACCCCCATTTTGATTAGGACGTGTCGGGATGTGTCGCGACAACGGATGAAATAGCGAACGCTCTCTATCCCATTCTCTGGGACCGGCAGGCCCCGATATCACTTCATATGAAGCGGTCACAATTGCGTCAATCGAAGACACGTCGTCCGGATTGGCAGCCGGCGTGGTTTCCGTCGCTTCAAGAGTCTGTCCAACTGCCACGTCCGCTTGTGACACAGCCAAACCAGCGATTAGTAAAATGGTTGTTAATGAGTGTCTCATGATTCTTTGACAGATTGGGGATTAGCGCGAATAAGCCCGCTACTCTTTCTTATACATGCCGTCGAACGATGGTGTCCAGGTAACACCATCTGACGACTGCTCCCACAGTTGCCGCACTGTACCATCCGGATTGTCAAACCACGTTATCCGATTCATTACACTCACACCGTTGGGGCCAGTTGAACTTCCCTCAAGGATCATCTTACCATCCGCATATCCGCCGAACGTCTCCAGGGTAGTACCGTTCTGCCAAACCCAGAACTGCTGCCACTGCTTCGTCGATGGATTATAAAAGTTCAAGCTGGTCCCTGACGAACCTCCAGTGCCATGCCATTCTTCCTGTAAAACACAACCATCCAGTAGCGACGTGACAGAATTTGTGCCCGCCAGTCCCGCAGTCGTGTAAACATTCCATTCTCCGAGCCAGAAATCAAATTGATGCGAAAGCTCGTCGTCACATCCACTAGCAGCACCCTGGGCAAACAACATTGCCGGACTCGTAATAAGGTATCCTGTAATCAAAAATGGTAGCAGACGTATCATGGCACTTGGTCGGTTGGGGTTTAGATAGATCTTTCTTATCGGCAAGTCTACCAATCAGAGCCAGACACCGCAAGGCGCTTTACGGTGGACCATCCAGCAGCGAATCTTCCTCGAATGCACTACTAGAGATGCATCTTCGCCCGTGCTCTGCTCACAGATGACTTTGAACCAGGGATCTTTAAGTTGAATTGATCCTGATCGATTGCATACGTCGCAGCGGCGGCGACGAACGAACTGAATAGAGGATGAACCTTACCAACTGTACTTCGGTACTCGGGGTGAAACTGAACTCCGATGAACCACTTAAGCTCGGGTAGTTCTACAATCTCGACAAGATCTCTTTCCTGGTTGAGCCCGGTAAAATGCATACCGTGTTCGCGAAGCTTATAGCGCAATACGTTGTTCACCTCATACCTGTGGCGATGCCGCTCGCGTACTTCTGAAACACCATAAATTTCTCTAACCCGTGAGTTGTCGAGCATCGAGCATTTGTAGGCTCCGAGTCGCATCGTTCCACCCATGTCCGAGATCCGCTTCTGCTCTTCCATCAGGTCGATAACCGGGTGCGCTGTTTCGGGATCGAACTCCGTCGAGTTAGCACCCTCCCAGTTGCAGACGTTTCTTGCGAACTCAATTACTGCGCACTGCATTCCCAGACAGATGCCGAGGAATGGGATATCGTTTTCTCGAGCAAAGCGGACCGCCTCGATCTTACCATCTATTCCTCTCTCGCCAAAACCCGGTGCAACAAGGATGCCTGAAACATCCCCCAGCTGTTCGGCCACATTTCCTTCAGTCAAATCATCAGCGAGCACTAATTTCAAGTCGACGTGCAAGCCATTAGCAGCGCCAGCAAGCTCGAAGCTTTCAGTAATCGACTTATACGCGTCCTGATGAGTAATGTATTTACCAACAAGTGCAATCCGTACAGAGCCTTTAGGGTCGGTTAGTCTCTTCAGGAAGTCTATCCATGACGACAGGTCGGGTTCTTCCGTGACATGGTCGGGCGTATGTGTACCCTGTAACTCCAGTTTTTCAACTACGAGGTCGTCCAGGCCTTCTTCTTTCAGGAGCAGCGGGACCTCATAGATGGATCGAGCATCCCTGGCCGCCGTAACCGCCCGGGGTCGCACATTACAAAACCGGGCTATCTTGAGCTTCAACTCTTTGTCGAGCGGTCGTTCTGACCTGCACACGAGGATGTCTGGCTGAAGCCCATGTGAAAGGAGAGTTTTTACCGAGTGCTGAGTCGGCTTCGTTTTAAGTTCGCCAGCCGCACTTAGATACGGAACCAGCGTCAGATGCGCAGCAAGTGTGTTCCCGTCACCGAGTTCATATCGTAGTTGCCTTATCGCTTCCAGATAGGGTTGACTTTCAATGTCACCGACGGTGCCTCCTATCTCGGAAATAACTACGTCATATTCACCCGTCTCACCGAGTTTCAGCATCTGAAGTTTAATTTCGTCGATGATGTGTGGGACCACCTGGACTGTCTTCCCCAGATATTCCCCGGCCCGTTCCTTCGTAATCACTTCGAGATACACGCGACCAGTGGTGACATTATTAGCACTGCTGGTCTCAACGTCCAGGAAGCGTTCGTAGTGTCCAAGGTCAAGGTCTGTTTCAGCGCCGTCGTTCGTCACGTAGACCTCTCCGTGCTCGTACGGATTCATCGTGCCGGGGTCGACGTTGATGTATGGATCAAGCTTCTGAATGGTTACCCTGAGCCCACGAGCTTGCAGAAGTCGACCGAGAGAGGCGCAAAAAATTCCTTTTCCCAGAGAGGATGTAACCCCTCCAGTTACGAAGATATACTTGGTTTCCACAATCTATTCAGATGCCAGAATTAGAAGAGGGCGGCCAATCGGGCTCGATTGACTGGCATCGAACGATTGGCAAGCGTCGCGTTTGCTAAAGATACGAACTAGAAGCTTGTTGAAAAAACATCCAGTCGCCTGTTTTAGCGTCGGATAGCCGTTACGCCTTTGCCTCACCTGTTGGGCTCGAAAGCAAAGCGCTGTGGTATCCGCCAATGCATTGGGGTGGCTTGCCGTATAGCCGTACGAGGTTGTTCAACGTCACGTGGACTCGTCCCGCGTACGTCATCCATTCGTACAGGTTCAGCATCGAACCGGGCTATATTTGTTCACTTACCTGATAAGAACCGCGAGCTTCCATGCGCTGCCGAATCAGCATCTCTCCAAGAATTCCTGACATGAATAGTTGGGAACCGAGGAGAATTAAAATCGCACCGAGAAGTAGCAGAGGTCGATCTCCGATCGGGTTTCCGAAGACAAGCTTGTCTATAGACAGGTATAGCGATATGGCAAAACCGCCGAGAAAGCTGAGTGTCCCGAGGGTGCCAAAGAAGTGCATCGGTCGAGCTGCGAATCTGGTCGTGAAAAGGACGGTTAGCAGATCCAGGAATCCGCGAACAAAACGTTCGATGCCAAACTTCGTGCGACCATACTTCCGCGGTCTGTGATTAACCTGAACTTCGGTAATTCGATTGAAGCCTTCCCACTTGGCAAGTAGTGGAATATAGCGATGCATCTCACCGTAGAGCACCAGGTTTTGAGTTACCTGGTTTCTATATCCCTTGAGCCCACAATTGAAATCGTGAAGTCGGATACCAGACATCTTGCTGGTAATGAAATTGAAGAACCTACTTGGTATTGTTTTCGACAGGGGATCTTTGCGATTACGCTTCCAGCCACTCACGAGATCGAAGCCGGAATCCAGTGTATCGACGAGGCTCCCGATCTCGGATGGATCATCCTGGAGATCGGCATCCATTGTAATGATATACTCGCCGCGAGCCCGCTCGAAACCCGCAGCGAGTGCAGCAGACTTGCCAAAATTTTTGCTGAACTTCACTCCGCGGACAATGCCGTCGTACTGCTGAGCGAGTTGTTGGACGATTCTCCAGGACGAATCTTTCGAACCGTCATCAATGAGGATAATCTCGAACGACCTGTTGGTAGCTTCAGCCCCACTCACAATTTCGCCCACCAATTCAGTGAGCGATTCCGCCTCGTCATAAAGTGGAACAACGACTGACAGGCCAATCTCTACGCCTGAAAGTATAGCGGACGGTTCTGAAAGTGATTCTGTTTGCAAAATACAGGCTAGACGTCCAGAGTGGCATACTTGGCATTGCGTTCGATGAACTTGCGACGCGGCTCTACTGCATCGCCCATCAAGACACTAAAGATTCTATCGACGGCAGCTGCATCATCGATGGTCACCTGTTGCAATCTTCGCGTCGATGGGTCCATTGTAGTCTCCCACAGTTGGACCGGGTTCATTTCTCCGAGACCCTTGTAGCGTTGTACTCCAACTTTTGTTGAGCTCTCACCCTGAAACTCGGTTGACAATTGTTTGAGTTGCTCTTCGTTCCACGCGTAAGCTTCCTGCTTCCCCTTCTTTACCTTGTACAATGGTGGGAGAGCGATATAGACATACCCATGTTCTATAAGCGGTCGGAGGTGTCTATAAAAGAACGTGAGCAAAAGAGTTCGGATGTGAGCGCCGTCCACGTCGGCATCCGTCATCAGAATGATCTTGTGGTAGCGCAACCCTTCCAGCTTGAATTCTTGTTCGGTAGTAGCAAGTCCGGCTGTACCCAATGCCGTGATCATATTCTTGATTTCCTCGTTACCAAGAATTTTATCCAGGCGCGCCTTTTCGACGTTTAAAATTTTTCCTCTAAGCGGTAGAATCGCCTGGTAATGTCTGTCGCGCGCTTGCTTGGCAGATCCACCAGCGGAGTCACCTTCCACCAGGTAGAGTTCACATTCCATTGGATCCTTGGAGGCGCAGTCTGCCAGTTTCCCCGGCAGTCCCCCGGCAGAAAAAGCATTCTTCCGCTGCACCAGCTCACGAGCCCTACGGGCAGCTGATCTGGCCTCTGCAGCGAGCACCACCTTGTCTATAATCCGTTTCGATTCCTTAGGACGATCTTCAAGCCATTGTGACATTTTCTCGTAGACGATCGTCTCGACGGCGCTCTGTACTTCCGAGTTTCCAAGTTTTGATTTGGTCTGACCTTCGAACTGCGGTTCAGCAACCTTGACGGATATTACGGCGGTGATCCCTTCTCGAAAATCTTCACCACTCAAGTCAATCTTTACATTCTTGAGGAGATTGTTTTTGTCGGCGTACGTCTTAAGTGTGCGTGTCAGGGCGCGTCTGAAACCGGAGACATGCGTACCGCCTTCATGCGTGTTTATGTTGTTGACAAACGACAGCACATTTTCGGAATAGACCTGATTGTATCGAATGGCTACCTCAACCGGAACGGGATCACTCGTATCTTCAATGTAAACGATTTCGTCGTGTACCGGTGTTCGGGCTTCGTCCAGATACTCTACAAATTGCTTGATTCCCCCTTCAAAAAGGTACTCTTCTCTTGCCAACTCCGAATCATCTTCCCTTTCGTCTGTGATGCAGATGAATACACCCTTGTTCAGATAGGCAAGTTCGCGGAGCCGGTCTGCCAGCGTGTCAAACTTGTACTCAGTAACCTGGAAAATTTGTTCGTCGGGCCAGAATTGTACGGTGGTTCCGGTTTCTTCGTCAGCTTCCATGGGACGAATTTTTTCCACCGGACCAGCTGGTACCCCTCGCTTGAAAGTTTGAGACCAGAGATATCCCTCCCGACGTACTTCGGCGATCAGCGTAGTTGACAGTGCATTTACGCAGGAAACACCCACGCCGTGAAGTCCGCCAGAAACTTTGTAGGTGTTCTTGTCAAACTTTCCACCTGCATGAAGCGTCGTCATGACGACTTCGAGAGCCGATCGTTTTTCAGTGGGATGTTCCGCAACGGGGATCCCGCGTCCATTGTCGACTACCAACACGGATCCATCTTTCTTTATCGACACCTCGATTCGATCGCAGTATCCGCCCATGGCCTCATCAATCGAGTTGTCGACAACTTCGTAAACGAGATGATGAAGGCCGCGCGTACCGACATCGCCGATATACATAGCAGGACGTTTCCGAACGGCTTCCAGTCCTTCAAGAATCTGGATATTGGAGGCGTCGTACGTTGTTGCTTTCTTCTCGTCGGTATTGCTCATATCGTAGACTTGATTCGTATAAATGGGTATCAGACAGACTTGTCCGTACCATTGTTCTTGAACGCCGGAGACGGCCTTTCGTTCAAGATACGACGTTTTGATATGGGCGTGAAATCGGTCTTAAAGCAACGTTATTCAGGCGTTGCTGCACATGACGAGCTTTATACCTCGAGGTATCTCATGAACTCCTGAACACGCATTTTCAGGTCTTCGTCGTCATCGTTCTCACTAAATGAAGCTACCACGCGATAACCTTCGTGTTCGAGGACGTGACGAATCCTCGACGTATCGTTGGCATTGAGTTTCAAGGTGACTCGAACCATTCCCTCATCGTTCGGTGACTCAGACGCTATGGATAGAATTTTGACATCGTTCTGTTCTATCGAGTAGACGAGTTTCGAAAGGGAATAATCTGCCGGATCCACTTCAAGCGCGAGAATGGCACCTGACTCTTGAGTTGACAGCATTCTGGCAAAAAGGTCAAAAATGTCATGCCGCTTGACAACACCAAGGTACGTTCGATTCTCGGTGGCAACGGGTAGTACCGTAAGCCCGTGATCGACGATAGTTTTGGTTGCTTCGAAGACGTGCAAATCCTGGCGAGCCGATACGGGTGCCTCGGCGAGTAAAGAATCGACTCGTGACCCCGATTCAGGTGCATCAAGTAACTGTTCTTCGGAAACCAGTCCGATCAATTCCCCTGCCAGGGTGACAACGGGGAGGTGTCGTACACGATACTCCATGAGCATTCCGAGCGCATGTTCGACGCTGTCGCCGGGCCTGAGTGGCGCAATCGTTCTATTTATGAGTGCCTGTACAACCATGATATCGGTATGAGAATAAACCTGCATTAGTCCAGGTCGCAATAGCCGTGCCGCTTTTGTCCAGAATAATTATCGACGAGATCAGTCCCAATGATAATAATTCCGAATTGTGCTGTCAGTAATCCAAACGGTCGGCGCACGAGGTTCGACGGCTCTGTAGACGGCAACGACTCGTCCCTACCTTTCTTTAGACTAAATGGTTCCGCGTAGAGATGCCCCTATTTTGACGCATTGTGCATAGCAATCAAGTCATTCGTATTCCGTTTCGAAGCTCTAAAGCGGATAGTTAGTTTCGAAACACCTGGAGCCTCTCCGTTGGGGCCCTTTTGCTCGTAGTCTTCGGAAATAACATCTGTCAGCTGATGAATTCGGGCTATCAGTTTTGAACTACGGGCATCGATTGTCAGGGTCGTCTCAACATGATCTCTCGTGATGGCATTGGAAAGGTGTTGATTGAGCTCCGTGAGGCCGATTCCCCTGAGGGCAGAGACGAAGACTGCATTGTCATAGTCGTATTTCAACTCCTTGAGACGTTCGTTGGAACACTGGTCAATCTTGTTGAAAACCATAATCGTCGGCTTGTCATGAATGTCGAGCTCGTCAAGTGTATCATTGACCACATTAATCTGATCTTTGTAGTCCCGACTGGAAGCGTCAACGACGTGTAGGAGAATATCGGATTCTCTTACCTCGTCGAGTGTACTTTTAAAGCTCTCAATCAGATCGTGCGGAAGTTTGCGAATGAATCCGACCGTATCTGAAAGCAGTACTTGTCGTCCATCGTTCAGACGAGTCACCCTCGTGGTTGCATCGAGTGTAGCGAATAGCTGATCTTCGGAATAGACGTCAGTGCCTGCGATAGCATTCATCAGAGTCGACTTTCCGGCATTAGTATATCCGACCAACGAAAGTCGTTCGAATGTGTCGCGACGTTTTCGCTGTGTTTGTCTTTGCAGATCAATCTTCTCCAGCTTTTTCTTCAGAGTTGAAATCCGCGTGCCAATCAATCGCCTGTCCGTTTCGATCTGGGTCTCACCAGGGCCTTTTGTGCCAATGCCTCCTTTCTGACGAGAGAGGTGAGTCCACTGACGCGTGAGCCGCGACCGGAGATACATTAGCTGTGCGAGTTCGACCTGCGTTTTTGCTATAGCCGTTCTCGCGTGGGATGCAAAGATATCGAGTATCAGTCCCGACCGGTCGACGAGCTTGCAATCTAGTTGTTTCTCCAGGTTGCGTAGTTGGACGGGCGACAGGTCGTCATCAAAAAGGACTATGTCGATATTTCCAGTCTTTACCAGAGCCGCAACTTCTTCGACTTTTCCTTTCCCGATATAGGTGCCTGATTGTATTCGGGGAAGGTTTTGCACAACCCTGTCGGTGACTTCTGCACCAGCCGTGTCGGCAAGGAGCGCCAGCTCATCCAGAGATTCATTTACAGCAACGGCAGAATCAGACGGCCGGATAACACCGACGATGATTGCCTTCTCAGTTTCAGGTTTACTCAATACGTACCAACGATTATGAATTCAATGCTACCGTAGTACGCGAAAGGTCCGAATATGATTTCCGAAGTAGGAAATAGCGAGGCAAATAGTGGAAATTTTTATCGTTTTAACGCCTCGGTCAGGGTGTCTATTTCCTAGGATTTATCCTAGGGTTTTTTCTAGGATTTCTCTACCGTTTTATTATTAACTACTGCAGGGTGAAATCGAGTAAGTTGTCACCGGGGAGGAGGAAGTGGAGGCCCCCGGCGACCCACGTCGGGAATCAACACGGTCTGGACGAGACTCAAATAAAATTGCTCGTGACCATGAGACCTGTCCGCGGGGTTGGTCTATCATGCTTCCGATCTACTACTTCACGACCTCTACCGGCAATTAACTACCCGGACTGAACGCCGGGTATCTATTACGGGACCGGGCGCAATTGTTCTGATATCGGACGTCTTTCTTTCATCGTTCCGTTCGTCTCTACCGCCAACTCGATACTCTTGACCAACCGGCGTGGGACTGCCAACTCATGTCGGTAGAGCGCTCCCGATTCTTCCTTCCAGATCAACACAACCTGCGTCATTCCCATATGCCTGACGACGAAGAAATCTGAAATTTGCCGCCAACCAATTCGCCCTCGAATATTTCGGGATGGGAATACGAGTCCATACCTGGTGATGAGAATTGATTCGTTGATATACGCACTGATCAGCCACGACAAAGAACCGAGTACGTACCCGGTGACAAGGCCGATGTCAATCGACTCCCGGACCGGCACTGACATAGCAACAAAGACTCCTGGTATTGCGACGATGAGCAGCGTCACGAGAGTGCGAGAACGAACAAAACAACGTCCAGACCGCACGACATGCCGAATTTGCATTCGGCGAACGATACTAATAATCAATAATAGACTTGTACAGCAAACGAAAGCTGTCAGGACGACTATGCGGCTAGTTTCTAACCAGAGCATTAATTAGGATTGTGGCTACTGGTAACGGATTCAAGGCAATTTAAACAATTAAAAATCAATTACCAGCACCTACTGTCTCGGGTGCCCAGATTCTTGA
>CBDUKH010000129.1:0-9601 GCA_965367755.1 uncultured Rhodothermales bacterium | reverse complement strand
GTAGGTGCCGTAGAGCAAGCTTAACGTAGTTTCTAATCATCGTACTTACCGTTTAAGGCATTGTCTGATGCTCCTTGTTCTGGTTTATTCAGTCCGATCTAAGTGAGGCAACTGGATCGGCCAGTGCCGCTCGAATAGCTTGCGAGCTTACTGCGATTATTGCAATCATCAGAATCGCGATTGCTGCCAGAACAAACGCTCCCGGTCCAAGACTTGTGCGATATGCGAATCCTTCCAGCCACCGCGACAGACTTATCCATGCGAATGGCGCCGCAAGTACGAATGCAGCACCCACCAGTACTAAAAAATCTCTCGACAACAATTGAACGATACTTGTCACTGATGCTCCAAGCACTTTCCGAACTCCTATCTCCCGGGTCCGTCTATCTACAGTAAAAGATGCCAGTCCCAGCAAACCGAGGCAAGCGATGCCAATGGCCAGTACTGAGAACACAGACATCACGCGAGTTACCTGCTGCTCGTTGGTATACAACGCGTCATAAACGGAATCCAAAAACCGATATGAAAATGGAACGGCGGGCGCAAAGCCTGTCCATATTCGGCTCATGTCTGCGATCGCATTGGTGGCCTGCCCGGGCTTTATTCGTACCACTATATGTTGAATCTCATTTGGTTGATACCAGATGGCCAGGGGTTCCACAACATCATGAAGTGAACTGATATTAAAATCCTTAACAACAGCTCGGACGACCCCTTCACGGGGAGGTACGGCCACGCGCCGCCCGATAGCCTCCTCCGCGGACCATCCAAGGCGCTTGATCGTCGTTTCATTAAGGATGAATTGGTGGTCGACAGAATCTGGAATTGCTGTGAACTCATCGTAGGGTCTACCAGCAATAATCTCAAGTCCAAGTGCATCCACTACTCCCTTTTCAACAGGCATGCCTTTGATCGAGAATGACTCTTCGTCAGTCATTGTCTCTGTTCGGAAACGCGATGTCCAACCGAGATTTCCGGGGATTTGATTTACGGCTGATACAGCGACGATCGACGAACTCTGTGACAACAATTCGCGAATCGTTGAGTAGCCGCGGTAGACTTCAGGATCATTGATCGGAATGTCTACGACGTGCTCCTTATCGAAGCCCAGATGCTGACTCTGCATAAAACGAAGCTGTCCACCAACGACCAGGGTGCCGACAATTAGAAACGTGGTTACGCCGAACTGCAGAATAACCAGTCCCTGCCTGATACGCACCGTACCGCGTCCGGAGTTTGACTGGCCTCGCAATGCACGAACCGAATTCATCCTGGAGAGAAATAATGCTGGATAACTTCCGGCGACAATACTTACCACGAGAAAAATTCCCAGGATCAGAACGACAATCGGAGCTGTCGTGAGGTCGAGATAATCGAATTGCTTTCCCGATACGGAATTAAACCTCGGGAGTCCAGTAGTCACGATTGCAAGTGCCAGAAGAAGTGCGCCGAACGTCAGTACGGACGCTTCACCGTAGAACTGGCCAGCAAGCTGCTCTCTGAATGCACCTAGAGATTTTCTCAGTCCAACCTCTTTTGCCCTCAGCGTGGAGCGTGCGGTAGCCAGATTCATGTAGTTGATGCATGCCATCAACAGGATGAGAATTGCAAGCGTTGTGAATCCGATCACGTAGGACATCTCTCCCGACGAATCAAGCTCGTAGTCGATCCCGGTAGAAAGATGTATGCCTGCAAGAGGTTGGAAAACTATCTGGCGTTCCCCTCGCTCGGGGTCTACGTTCCTCGCGACAAGATCCGCTACTTTCTCACCTATCTGTTCCGGCGTGACACCATCAATCAGTCTCACGTACGTATAGAAGTTGGCTGAATCCCAGATCTCGCGGTTCGCCCAGTATTCTCTCGACGCGAATGATGCCAGAAAATCAAACTGGATATGCGAGTTAGCAGGAACGTCCTCCATTACTCCAGTGATTTCAAATGACCGATCGTTGTTCCGGACGATCGTCTGCCCGATCGGATTTGTTGAACCAAAATACTTGTCTGCAATAGACCGTGTAATGACAACAGTGTTCGGTCGACTAAGTACTGTCTTGGGATCTCCCGAAATAAGAGGGAAAGTGAACACGTCAAACACGCTGGAGTCAGCATAGTAGAAACGGCGCTCATTGAAGACCTGGTCGCCGAGTTTAATGAGACCTGAGCTTGCTTCAACGCGAGTAGCATTCTTGACCTCCGGCAGTTCCCGCATGAACACAGGCGCGACTGCCGTCGGGGTAAGGGCAATCTGCCGATCTCTATCCGGGAAAACCAGGTTGATTCGATACAGGTCTTGAACATGCTCATGAAACCTGTCGTAGCTCAATTCATCCCTGACGAAGAGCAGCAGGAACAGGCAGCACGCGACTCCAGTCGCCAGGCCAAGGACATTTATTAGCGTGTATCCCTTATGCCTCTGGAGAGTTCTCAGCGCAACAACGAGGTAATTCTTGATCATCGTTCGTGGAGATAAATGAAGACAGATGCTTCTATAACTAAATCACTGACGAGCCATCCATTTCAAATGCAGTGCCAAGACTCTCATTCTGGTTATTTTGGAGTTTACTGGCTACCCCCAATCGCAGTACTGTTCGCTGGTGTAACAGTGATGTGCGGATACGTACAGATCATGAAATAATTTTGCCCTCGTCCTGAGCGATAGCAAGCCCTTAAGACGCTGAGTTTTAAACGGCCTGCGGGCTGGTTGAGTAATTCTTCTCAATGCGACCATCCAATAGCTCTATTACCCTGTCACCATAAGCCGCAAAAGTGTCCGAATGCGTTACCTGTATGACCGTTACTCCGTCTTCGGAATTGAGCGTTTTGAACATCGTCATGATCTGCTCTGCCTGGCTAGAATGCAGGTTGCCCGTTGGTTCATCCGCAAGAATCAATTTAGGATTTATAATCAGTGCTCGTGCAACACCGACTTGTTGTTGCTGCCCTCCGGATAACTGATCGGGGAAAAGTTTCTGCTTCGCAACAATGTTGAAGCGATCCAGCATGTCGGCAACCATACTCTTCCTTTCGCCTGACTTTATTTTTTGATAGAGCAGCGGAGTTTCGAGATTTTCGTAAACCGTCAAGTCATCAATCAAGTGATAGGCTTGAAATACGAAACCGATGTACTGTCGATGCAGATTGGTCCGTTGCTTCTCGTTCATCTTGTGGACAGGCTCGTCGTTAAAATAATATTCGCCCGAAGAGGGTTCGTCCAGCATCCCCAGAATATGCAGAATGGTAGATTTTCCTGATCCTGAAGGGCCCATAATCGAGACGAACTCACCTTCTTCTACTTCAAGACTCACATCGTCCAGGACAACCGTTTTGTTGAATCCCGACGAGTACGATTTACTTACGTTGCGGAGACTGATCAAACTCATTCGGTTATCATTGTAAAATTTGTCGATTTAATAAAGACTCGCGGATAGAACCTTAAACTACACTTGCCCCAATTCATGTCCGGATGTCAACCACACTACGATCTGGTCTCCGGAGCGTGGGCGTATTTCTTCATCATGAAGTTTTCCGTAACGACGTGGCCATCAAACAGATGAACAATCCGATGACTGTACTCGGCATCTGCAGGCGAGTGTGTTACCATGATGATGGTTGTCCCGGCTTCGTTTAGTTCCGTAAGCAGTTTCATCACCTCTTCGCCGTTGGCTGAATCGAGGTTTCCTGTTGGTTCGTCCGCAAGGATAAGTCGCGGCGATGCAACCACTGACCGGGCTACCGCAACGCGCTGCTGCTGACCCCCAGACAGTTGCTGAGGGAAATGATCTTTTCGATGGATTATCTGAGTACGCTCTAATGCTGCTGTAACTCTCTCTCGTCTGTCTGACGCCGAGACTCCCAGGTAAAGCAAAGGCAACTCAACATTTTCATAAACCGTGAGCTCATCTATAAGATTGAAGCTCTGGAAGACGAAGCCAATATTTCCTTTACGCAGCTGGGCTCTCTGCCGCTCGTTCATCTTCGACACATTATTGCCGGCAAAATGATATTCGCCTCCTGAAGTGTTATCGAGTAATCCCAGAATATTTAGCAGGGTAGATTTTCCACAACCCGAGGGACCCATGATTGATATAAATTCTCCCGACTGTATTTCAAGATTGACATTGTTGAGTGCTGTCGTCTCGATTTCGTCGGTGCTGTACACCTTCTGCAGGTTGACAGTTTTTATGATTGCCGAATCGGCTTTGAAAGATCCAGTTTCCACTTCAACGGTACCAGTTTTATTTCAGGATTATACGGTCGGCATCTCCGAACGTATCATAGTTTGATGTGATGATTCGTTCGCCGGGAGAAAGTCCTTCGACAACTTCCAGGAACTGGGGATTCTGACGACTCAGCCGGATCGAGCGCTTCACTGCCTCCCCGCCGGAGGGACTCACAACGTAGACCCAGTTTCCTCCGGTCGTCTGAAAAAACCCTCCCTTTGGAATCAATAGCGCTTCCTCCGGATCACTCATCTGTAGTCTAAACCTGATGGTTTGTCCACGGCGGATACCCGGTGGCACTTCGTCCACGAACTCAAGGTCGACTTCAAAGCGCCCATTGAGAACCTCAGGATACACTCGCGTCACTGTCATCTGATACTCGACACCACCGATCGGTTGTGTCATGGCCGTCTGACCGCGAACGACGCGAGCGATATAGAACTCGTCAATACCCGCCCTGATTTTGTTGCCATCAAGTACATCAATCTGTCCGAACCTGTCACCCGACTGCCGGAGTTCCCCAATTTCTGCGCTGAAAGATGTCAGGTGCCCGGCGACGGGAGCTCGGATGGTCAAGTTGTCCAGTATCTGCTGGATAACCTCGTAGTTCTGATTCATACTTTGGACGCTTCCCTCCATCTGGATGAGTTGGGACGCCATCCGCAGTGAGTCCTGCCGGTAACCCTCTAATGTCAGACTCTTTCGGTTAACGTAATAGTCGTATTCATCCTTCACAGTCTGGTACTCTCGCTCCGAAATGAGATTCTTGTCGAACATGTCTTTGTTGCGTTCGACATCCTTCACCAAACGGGTAATGTTGTAGTCCAATTCGGCCAACTGCTGGCGAAGACTCAACGCGTTCTGCTCTAGCCGCAGTCGCGTATCCTGCACTCGGTTTAATTGTTCAATGCGTTGAGCGTTTGCACTGATGAGCCTGAGTTGCAAGTCATTATTCGACAGCCTTAGTAGAGGTTGACCTTTGACTACTTGAGTACCTTCAACGACAAATTTTTCATCGACGCGTCCGCCCGACTCTGCATCAAGAAACACCGTTGTTCTGGGCAGAACGTTTCCAGTACCTGGAATATATTCCTGGAACGGACCGTTCGTGACTTCCGCGATTGTAACCTTGTCGCCGTCCACACGAACGGTCTTTCCACCGGAAAAACTTGATAAGCCATAAACGACGACCACCACAAAAACTATGACGCCTGCCATCATTGCAATTCGTCGGCTCGTCCACACTTTTTTGGCAAAGCGACGATCTTGCCCTTCTCCCGTCGTACGTCCTGACGAGTCTCTCAGGCTACTGGTAAGTACCGATCCGGATTTCTCTTTCGTTTCCATTCTCTGCTTTAGGCACACCGCGCGGTGAGCGAGTTTACAAATTGGATGATATGTCGCACGCAAGTGCCGTGCCACTTGAATAAGACCCGTTTTCTTCCAGAATCGTCGTATTGAGTATTCAAACGCAACTTTCGATGTTCGGCTACAGTACATTAGTGTCCGAATCCGAACAGTATACAACTCGTCGAACGGCAATTACGGCGTCCAGCTGCATCATTTGTGGTGGTATGATATTTGGGTAGTCGGACTAAACGAATCTATAGTCCTTTATTGGTCATCAGCCCCTTTCCGGCGGTAACAGGTATGAGCTCAAATTTCGGTAGAGTGCTTATCGTGGATGACGATGAAGACGTGCTCCATGCGCTTCAACTTCTACTGAAGAAACACGCAAAGAAAGTCTTCACGGAACGGGACCCCGGTCGGCTTCCCACCCTTCTCAAGAATGATGACTTCGATATCATTCTGCTCGACATGAACTTCACGCAGGACGTGACCAGCGGGCGTGAAGGTTTTTACTGGATTGACCAGATTCTCGGGATAGATCCGTCCGCAGTCGTTGTTTTAATTACAGCATATGGAGATGTGTCGACGGCCATCCAAGCGATCAAAGCCGGGGCTACGGATTTCATCCTCAAACCTTGGCAAAATGAACGCCTTCTTGCAACCCTAACATCAGCCCTGCGACTTCGGCACACTCGCGACGAAGTCTCACTCCTACGCTCCGGCAGAACGATCCTGAACTCTGACCTCGACAATCAATTCACGGATTTTGTCGGCGGCAACGCTCCCTCCATGCAACGCGTCTTCGAAACTATCAACAAAGTCGCCAGCACTGACGCCAACGTCTTGATCCTGGGAGAAAACGGTACCGGAAAAGAGCTCGTAGCGCGAGAATTGCATCGGCAGTCGCTCCGGGCCTCGGAAGTGTTCGTGACTGTAGACATGGCAGCGATACCCGAGACTCTTTTCGAGAGTGAGCTATTCGGTCACGTCAAAGGATCTTTTACCGGTGCAAATGACAATCGGGCCGGACGATTCGAGGCCGCATCAAATGGGACGTTGTTCCTGGACGAGATTGGCAACCTCTCTCCTCCACTACAGGCCAAGTTGCTGACCGCTCTGCAACAACGTCACATCATTCCGGTCGGGTCCAATAAAACCAGACCGATAGATGTACGATTGATTTGTGCAACCAATATGCCCGTGTATGAAATGACTCGGGACAATTCGTTTCGGCAAGATCTATTGTACCGCATCAATACTGTTGAAATAACAATCCCGGCACTCCGTGATCGCGTCGAAGATATTCCGGCTCTGGCATCCCATTTTGTTGAGGTCTATGCTCGCAAATACAAAAAGAATATTCGATCGCTCCGCGCCGCAGCCATCAAGAAACTTGAGAAATATCATTGGCCTGGAAACGTCCGTGAACTACAGCACATGGTTGAACGAGCAATTATCATGACGGACTCAACGATGCTCCAGCCGGAAGACTTCCTGTTCGCCGGGAATCACGGAGCCGATCACGTCAAGAATGGCTTCGTCTTTGACAGTTATAATCTCGAAGAAGTTGAGCGCCTGGTAATACGAAAAGCGCTCGATCAGGAAGAGGGAAATATTAGCAAGGCTGCAGAGGAACTGGGATTGACCCGCGCCTCTCTGTATCGTAGACTCGAAAAGTACGGCCTGTAATCAATGGCCGGTACAGAGTGACGATGCCCGATCTGTCAACGCACCTGTGACCGTCAATCTGAAATCCAATGATATATCGCCATTTCAGAATTCAGTGCGTGTTAAGGGTCTTGCTTATTAGTGCGAGTATACTGGGCGCAGTAATCCTGGCGGTGAATTATTCTGCATATTTCGCCGCGGTGGTGGTTGGACTTCTTGCCCTGTACCAGGTAGCCAGACTCATTCATTACGTCGAAAAAACGAATTTTGATCTGGCGAGGATGTTGTCCGCGATCCGCTACGCTGACTACTCTCAGAATTTCTCCAGTGGTCGACGTGGCAAGTCGTTTGAGGATCTTAGCGCTGCGTTCCGAAGCGTCATGAATGACTTCCGTAAGACGCGTTCAGAAAAAGAGACCCACTATCGCTACCTGCACACCATAATGCAACACGTTGGCGTCGGCCTTATATCTTTCAAACAGGACGGGTCCGTGAATCTGATTAACAACGCCGCGAAAAGACTGTTACGAGTTTCACATCTAAAGAATATCGAAACCCTGCATTCCTTCAGCCCGATCCTGGTTGACATCTTGAAGACGCTTAAATACGGTGACAAGAAACTTGTCAAGATTGTCGACGACGACGAACTGCTCCAATTGATTATTCACTCGACGGAATTCAAGCTTGGAGAGGACCTCTATACGTTGGCATCCATTCAGGATATCCAGAGCGAACTCGATGAGAAAGAGGTGGAGGCCTGGCAGAAACTGACTAGCGTGCTTACCCATGAGATAATGAACTCGGTTGCACCAATCTCATCGTTGGCCGGAACCGCCAGCAATCTACTGGAGGAATCTTATGCTGGTGTACCTGCAGCCGAGGTCGTGACCGGTGATACTATTGCCGATGTCCGTGGCGCAGTCAAGACAATCGCACGCCGCAGTGAAAGCCTATTGCATTTTGTCGACGACTACAGAAAGCTTACCAGAGTACCGCGACCAAATTTTAACATTGTCTCAGTGAATACATTGTTCAATGACGTTCATGAACTACTCGACCGTCGTATGACCGACGCTGGTATCACTTTCTCGAAAAACATCGTACCTCCCGACCTTGAAATCGCCGCCGACTCCGAACTCGTCGAGCAGGTACTCATCAATCTGGTTTCCAACTCGATTCAGGCACTTGCAGAAACGGTGGACCCATCCATCATCCTCGATGCCTGTATTGATCGCAGAGGCAGAGCAACTATTAAGGTTATTGACAACGGCAGAGGAATCGTCAAAGAAGCCATCGACAAGATTTTCATACCGTTCTTTACGACGCGAAAAGAGGGCAGCGGCATCGGGCTATCACTCTCCAGGGAAATCATGCGGCAACATGGTGGCAGCATCGGGGCGTCTTCGATTCCAGGTGAGCGTACGGTATTCACCCTGCGCTTTTGATTAATCGAATAGTGCCACGCGCAAGAATTATTGTGCCGATTTTTGACCGATTGCGAACAGCACTGTTCTCTGGCGGACACTACTTGTTCTGTCCGGTAACTTTAACTTTTGATCAGGCTATTTAAAGATGTCGGCATCCATTTTGCACATGGCTAAACGCCTCCGTCGTACCTGCTGAATCTTACCGGCTGTAACTTTTGTGGGTATCGATGCGTCCTTCGTGAAGCCGCTGGATTATCAAGTAGATTACCATGATCAGAAACTATTTCATTGTCGCATTTCGCAACCTTCGGAGAAACCCTGGATACTCCTTTATCAACATCGTCGGTCTGGCAACGGGCATGGCAGCCTTCATTCTGATCCTCCTCTTTGTGAATGCGGAGACGCAGTTTGATACCGAACACGACCAACCCGAAAATGTGTTCAGGATTGTATTGGATGCCGCTGTGATGGGGCAGACCGTAAAATCGACCAATACCTCAGCTCCGCTTGCTCCCACATTGCTTGACGAATTCCCGGAGGTCGAAGCGACTGCTCGGATCGACGATTTTTCGAATGTCCTCGTATCGTACGAAGATAATCGGTTCTACGAATCGCAGTTTTTCCTTGCAGACTCTTCAATCTTTGAAATCCTTAACATCCCTCTGGCAAGCGGTGACCCTGAAACTGCCCTCACCCGGCCAAATACCATCGTCATTTCTGCGTCGACTGCCAAGAAATTTTTTGGTGATCAGGATCCTGTTGGTAGGGTCATCAGAATCGATGACGAGACAGATTATGAAGTGACCGGTGTCATGGTACCTACAGCGGGACGATCGCACTTTGAGCCCGAGTTGATCGGCTCGTTCGTAACGAGTTCGCAAGCAAATGCAACAATCTGGTTTAACAATTCCTTCGTTACTTATCTCCGCTTAAAAC
>CBDUKH010000128.1:0-9958 GCA_965367755.1 uncultured Rhodothermales bacterium | reverse complement strand
CCATGCGCCTGCTGATGACCGGCCAATCGGAACCGGAAGAAATTGCAGCGTTCCTGTTGGGGCTTCGATCCCGCGGCGAGACTATCGATGAGCTGACGGGCTTTACACGAACCATGCGCGAGTTTGCGATTCGTGTCGATCCGGGCGATGCAGACGCTATCGACCTCTGCGGTACCGGCGGTGACGGCATCAGTACATTCAACATCTCGACCACGTGTGCCTTCGTTGTTGCCGGTGCGGGAGTAACAGTAGCAAAGCACGGAAACAGGTCGGTTTCTTCGAACTGCGGATCCTCAGACGTTTTGACCCTTCTCGGTGTTGAAACCAGATTAAATAAGGAAGGTGTTGAACAGTGTTTTCGAGAAGCAGGAATGGCTTTTATTTTTGCACCTCTATTTCATCCAGCACTCGGTCACGTAATGCCTGTTCGTCGAAAGCTGGGCGTCCGGACATTCTTCAATATCCTTGGTCCAATTTGTAATCCGGCTTTTGTAGATAGACAACTCATCGGGTGTTTTGATAAAGACGTCGCGCGGATGATGGCCACGATTCTCTCTAGACTCGACGCTCGGGCCGTTCGTGTCGTTCACTCTCGGGATGGAATGGACGAGGTTTCGCTTTCAGACATCACCGATACGTATCGATTTTTCAGGCCTCTTGACGAAAGTGTCAAACACGAAGAGATACAACCGGAAGACCTGGGATTTGACCGGGCGCCCCTCGAAACACTCAGGAGTGGAACTCCGGAAGAAAACCGGGACATTCTCCTGAACATCCTGGATGGTTCTGCCGGACCTCAACGTGATATCGTTCTGATGAACTCCGCTCTGGCGCTAGAGATCTCGGGCAAGTTTTCGTCGTTGCAGGAATGCCTGGCCGCAGCTCGCGAGAGTATCGACTCCGGCGCAGCCCGGGCTACTCTTGATAAACTCAAACAGGTTTCTCACGAGGCACCGCGCCTTACATGACAAACATTCTTGGAAATATTGTCGCAACGACCAGGACGCGAGTAGCTAATTCCCAAAGGAAGTTTACGGTAACTGACTTCGAGTCGCTTCCTGGATATGCGGGAGAGAGGAGATCACTGTGCCGTGCGCTGAGTGGGAGCGGGATCAATATTATTTCGGAGATCAAGAAAGCGTCGCCGTCGGCGGGACTCATTCACCCGGACATCGACGTAACCTCCGTAGCCGGTGGCTACGAAGCTGCAGGAGCTTCTGCCATATCTGTACTTACCGAGCCAACCTATTTTGGAGGATCTCTCGATGACCTGCAACACGTTTCCAACGCCGTATCCATCCCCGTACTGAGGAAAGACTTCATTGTATCGGAGTACCAGGTCCATGAAGCAAAGGCCTACGGAGCTGATGCCATACTGCTTATAGTGCGGATACTCGAACGCCAGCAAATCGCCGACCTCTACGACGTAGCCATTGAACTGGGCATGGAGGTTCTGGTCGAACTCTACGACCGCGAAGAACTCGATCTTGTCGATACCGACTCAGTTTCAATCGTTGGTGCAAACAACAGAAACTTGTCGACCATGACAGTAGATATCTCGCATTCGATTTCTATTCTAAAAGACGTCCCCCACGGAATTGTCAAGGTTTCTGAGAGCGGAATTGAATCTAGCAGGGACCTGCAAATGCTCGAAGCGAATGGCATCCACGCAGCCCTCGTCGGTGAGTCTTTGATGCGTTCGAAAGACCCTGCAAGTGCTCTCCGAGTGTTGCTGGACTCATCTCAGGAAAGATCGTAGATATGACAAAGCTAAAAGTTTGTGGAATAACCAGGCTCGAGGATGCCCGCTACGTAGTCGCGGCTGGAGCCACACATCTTGGGTTTATTCAGGACGAATCGAGCGATCGCTACATTTCTCCTGCTCGCACTAGAGAAATTGTCGATTGGGTATACGGTGCCGAACCCGTAGGCGTGTTTGTCGATGCCAGTAGTGACGATGTCAACAGAATTTCAGAGGCGTCGGGCTTTAAGATTGTTCAATTGCATGGCACCGAAACCCCTGCCTATTGTGCAGACATTGAACTCCCAATTATAAAAGTAATATCTGTTACCGATGAGACCAGTGTCCAACAACTTCAATCAGAAGTCGACAAATATGCTGGCTCGGTAGATTGGTACCTCATAGATACTGCCCGCTCCTCCGCGTCGCGAAAAGCGTTCAACTGGAAACTGATTGACGACATCGAGATCCCGCATCCGTACTTTCTGGCAGGCGGAATTAATGCAACCAATCTCAAGAAGGCTATCACAGAAGTGAAACCAGGCGGACTCGACATTTCAAGTGGCCTGGAGAGCGCGCCTGGCATTAAAGACTTCGACAAGATTGATGCGTTTATCGAACTTTTCAGACAGGCTCACGAGGAGTGATGGACGCACGTGACAAATACTCTTCAGTGCCGGATGCGCACGGTAAGTTCGATGAGTTTGGTGGGCAGTTTGTACCGGAAACATTGATGCCGGCTCTTGACGAGCTGAAAGAACATTTTGCCCGATCAAAGAATGACGAGGCGTTCCAGGCACAGTTCGCTGAGCTGTTGTCCGACTATGTTGGCCGAGCAACGCCGTTGACGTTTGCAGAACGGTTGACTGATCATTTCGACGGCCCGAAGATATATCTAAAACGCGAGGACCTGTGCCATACCGGAGCGCACAAAATCAATAATACGGTCGGACAAATTTTACTTGCCACGCAGATGGGCAAGACGCGCATCATCGCAGAAACCGGTGCGGGTCAGCATGGCGTGGCCACTGCTACGGTCTGCGCAAAATTCGGACTGCAGTGTGTCGTTTACATGGGCAAAGAAGATGTTCGCCGGCAGCGCTTGAATGTGCTTCGCATGCGTCTCCTGGGAGCCGAGGTGATCCCGGTTGAATCAGGCAGCATGACGTTGAAGGATGCTACAAACGAAGCTATACGAGATTGGGTAACAAATATCCGTGACACGCACTACATCATTGGCTCCGTTGTTGGTCCTCATCCATATCCAATGATGGTCCGCGATTTTCAATCTGTCATCGGTAGTGAGGTGCGCGAGCAACTTACCGCTATCACGGGTAATCCCCTGCCCAACCTGCTCCTGGCATGTGTGGGTGGAGGCTCTAACTCCGCCGGCCTCTTTTACCCGTTTGTAGATGATCTGTCCGTTGGCATGGTTGGCGTTGAGGCTGCCGGAGAAGGCCTGGATGGTAAACATGCCGCCACGCTAACACTGGGTTCGCCCGGAATCCTGCACGGGTCCCTTAGCTACCTTCTCCAGGATGATCAGGGTCAGATCTCGGAGGTGCACTCGGTTTCCGCAGGTCTCGACTATCCAGGTGTAGGTCCCGAACATGCCTATCTCAAAAAGTCAGAACGAGTCAAGTACGTGTCAGCAACTGATGATGAAGCGCTTGCCGCACTCAAGTTATTGTCGCGACTGGAGGGTATTATCCCCGCTCTTGAAACAGCGCACGCCCTTGCGGCGCTTCCTGAACTAACGCAGGCTATGAAAAAGGATGACACCCTGGTCGTTTGCTGCTCGGGAAGAGGCGACAAGGATATGGAGACTATAGGTCAATACATGGAGTTGGGATGACACGACTAGGATCTACTCTTGACAAAGTGGCGGGCAGTGAAAGGAAGGCGCTGGGCATTTTCGTCACTGCCGGCTATCCGACGCTGGACTCGACACCCGAAATCCTGGAATGTCTCGACGACGCCGGCGTAGATTTTATTGAGCTCGGAATGCCTTTCAGCGACCCGCTTGCGGAAGGCCGAACCATTCAGGAAACCAGCGCTGTCGCGCTTGCGAATGGTGTTAACCTGAGCACTGTCCTCGCTTACTCAAAAAGATTCAGGAAGACCAGCACTTGCCCACTTGTCTTGATGGGCTACATCAACCCTGTTTTCAGTTTCGGTTACAGCAACTTTTTTGCCGCCGCCGCATCTTCAGGGGTAGACGGCGTCATAATCGCTGACCTTCCGGTGCACGAATCACAGGACCTTGTTGCGGAAGCACGTCGCCACAACGTTGATGTTGTTCATTTGATAACACCCAACACCCAAGACGACCGAATAGCACTGGTCGACCAACAGTCGTCCGGATTTGTTTATGCGGTGGCGCTAATAGGATTGACGGGTGCCAATCTGGATGGAGGCGATTTCGTGGGAGAATATTTGAATCGCGCACGGGGTATTGTGAAGAAGAATAAGCTGCTCGCGGGTTTTGGTATTCGTACAGGTGAAGACGCAAACGCGCTGTCGACATATTGCGATGGTGTGATCGTCGGGTCGGCTTTCCTGACAGATGTCGTAGCTGCCTGGCAGTCATATCCATCTATGGAAGCCAAACGGAAGGCCGTTCGGGACTTTGTCGAACGAGTACGTCCGTCTGCCGGAACGTTTAAAACCCCTGTCGGGTAAAAATCATTCACTAACGACTTCTGGGTATGCGACTTTATCTCTTCATTTCCGTCCTCTTGACAGCCTCGATTCTATCCGGCTGTAATGACATCAAGTACGCCCCTGCTGCGGTCGGTCAGGAAGGCAGCGTCATTGTCGTGATCGATTCACTTACCTGGACCGGGCCTGTTGGAGATGCCCTGCGGGAAGAAATAGGCCAACCAATTCCTACATTGCCGGCCCCTGAGCCCTCTTTTGGACTACAGAAGTTCCCCTTGCTCGGACAATCGTCGCTGAACAGAATCAAGATGCAAAAGAACGTTTTGTTCGTCAGCTCGCTTGATGACTCGACGGTTGTGACGCAACTCATCAGCAGCTTGTTTTCTGAAGATGCGCTGCAGGCAGTCAACGATAATCAGGGAGCTCTTGTCGTCCGCGACGATCCGTGGCGACTGCGACAAAAAGTAGCGATTCTGGCGGCTCCGAGTGCCAGTGATCTTGTGGATGTCATCAGGCGGTCGGGGCCACAGCTGAGGGATGGCTTCAACGAGATTACCCGGGAACGGACTGAACTCGATATGTTCAGGAAAGGTCGGCAGCTTGATCTGGAGGCGCAGCTGTTCGAGAAGCACAACTTCGCTGTAAAAGTACAGCATGACTATCAAATAGCTGTCGATACCACGCAGTTTGTCTGGCTCAGACGAATCCTGTCTTCAGAATCCTGGCGGAGTGTGTTTGTGCATTACATCGAAAACGGAAACCCGGCGGAGATGTCGCCAGAGTGGATCTATGACGTGCGCGATTCACTGACGCAGAAATATGTTCGAGGCAACCTGAATGGATTTGTTGAAATCGATCGACGGCGGCCTCTGATTACCGAGAACATTTCTTTTCTCGGCAACTTCGGATATGAAACGCGCGGACTCTGGCAGATGATGGAAGTGAACAACGGTGAAAAGCAGCAGGCTGGCATGGGCGGACCGTTCGTCACGTACACGTTTTACGAGCAGGAATCGGGGCGCATCTATTTTGTCGACGGGATGGTCTTTGCACCCGGATACGAGAAAAGAGAGTTTTTGCGCCAGGTGGAAGTGATTGCGTATACGTTCCGAAACACAGAGCTTGCTCCCGAGGATACACCAGTAGCGTCCTTGATCGACAGTAGCTTGCGGACTACTTCCAGCCTCGCTTCGAACAGGTAATCCCCATGGCGAAAATGCTCGGGATGGTTTTGTCGTTGGGAATACTGATGAGTGCTTGCACTTCAGAAGTGACGGGTCCTCCTGTAGATGATTCAGTTCTCGTCAATGTTCTGACAGAACTGCATCTTGCCGATAGCCGGATGCTGCTTGATGAACACGCCCCGGACTCGCTTCGCGCGTTCATTTTAGCAAAGTATCAAATCAACGAGACCTTGCTCCACGAGTCAATAACTTACCTTTCTGACCATCCTGACGAGCTCGCCCTCTTGTACACACGCGTTGTCGACAAAATCGTCGCTTCGACGGAAGCAAGCGAGTAGGTTTTGAACCCGGCTATTCTGTAGGTGATTAACGGTTTAAGACTGGACTCAAGGCATCATTGGTTTCGTTGCGAGTCTGCCATAAACTATAACGATGCAGAGCGCTGTTACTACTAGCCAGTAGATTATTTCGCCGCGATTCGTCGAGCTTGACGCAAGATTCAATCCAGAGAACAGTATCATCTCAAGTGCTATTACTCCGGCCGCAATCGGAGCGAGCAGCCACAGTGATTTGTTGACTGCGGGGAGAATGAGACCGATAGCACAAAGTAGTTCGATCGCTATTAAGCCCAGCCATACTTCATGCGGGATGGCACGAAGTGACGGGACCGTTTGCTCGGAGTTCGAAAACTTCCAGATCGCCCCGATTGCCGTATGCAGTGCTAATAATATCTGGAGTACCCACAGGAGAATATTCATGCTGTTCTTGTATATGATATTTGTCGACTTGAATTAGGAAGAAGAGTTCGTCGCATCCAACAACTCCACCAGCCTCTCGCCCATCTGCTTCCAACCGTAGCGCGCGCCACCAAGGTTACGCTTCTGACTCGACGAGAAACCAGATTGAATTAGTGTCATTTGTGTCCCATAATCTGTCGGAGTCAGTTCGAACGTCACAATCGTATCGATTTCACCGACTTGCCAGGAGTAGCTGAGCTTTCTTAACGGCTCGATGACGAGATAGCGACACGAAACCAATCCGTCCCAACCCGGCTGCGGTGGTGCGATGTATGTAAATTGTTGGCCCGCGCTAAGCTGGTGATCGACCACTGGAAGTAGCCACGTTTCCAGCAATGCAGGCTCCGTCAACGCACGCCAAACTTTCTCGAGCGAATGATTGAGCTCGAACTCAAATCTGAGCGACCCGGACTCCGCAGAGCTCGTTTTATCGACTGGGTTCATTCCTCCATACCCTCCAACAATTGTTCGAGTCTATCAACACGTTCCAACCAGAAAGCTCGATAATACGCTATCCAATCAATTAGCGGTTTCATTCCGATGGGATCTACTCTGTAATAGATCCGCCGACCATCACGACGGCTGGTGACCAGTCCTGCTTTCTTCAAATTGGCGAGGTGCTGCGATACCGCAGGTTGAGAGATATCTGACAATGTCATCAGATCAGACACGGCTGTCTCGTGCTGACTGAGAGATTCGAAAATAGCTCGCCGAGTAGGGTCCGCTAGTGCCTTGAAAATGCTATCGCGCTTAACTGCTTCGTTTGTCATGCTCAGCCCATATCTTCAACAATATAAATATAAGTGTTCACTTATATATTGTCAACCGGACACGGGTCGAAACGAATAGTCGTTGCTAATCTCGATTATCTGCCACGCCTACAGAGAGTTCGCTAGCAGCGGCGAAAGAGATGCAGACTGGCCGCTCTGCCGTTCTGAGCTATCGCAGATTGAGCAGGAGTTGCAGCTCGAAGTGGATTCCTCTCCAAAATAGTTGAGAAGATAGCGGCGGCGACACGTGGCCGTATTCAAGTAGTTCACAATGTCCCTGCTTTGCTTGTGTGTGCGGCGGCGATACTGGCGCAAGATCGCAGGGAATCTCATCATCTGGTCAGGCTTGCGTATTTGCAGGACATATTTATTCTCGTGCTCGATCAACTGTATAATCTTCTTTCGATGTAGCGTGGACAGCAGCCCGTCGGCCAGGACACTGTCAATCTTGAGTTCGCCATCGATGGCAGCCTTTTGGACTACATACCAATTGTCGTGACCAGCTGCTGTTCGTGACATCTTTCGGAGATATTTTACAAGTCTCCTCGAGGCGGCAGGATTCGCGGCGCCATATTGCAGCAGTTGTTTCTGTCGATCCACATCTGCTTTATTATACATTAGAATCGCTTCGGAGGCCTGTCCGTCTCTTCCCGCCCTCCCACCTTCCTGATAGTAACCTTCTATCGTTCGAGGAAGTGCGACGTGCACGACGAGTCTCACGTTGTCTTTATCTATTCCCATGCCGAACGCATTCGTGGCCACCATCGTCGCGTCATCGAGAGAAAGCCAACTCGAAAGCGACGAGGCCCTCGCCTCGGCATCCATGCCCCCGTGATACTGAAACGCTGCGATGCCCCTCCGGCCAAGCCACTCCCGCAATCGAACAACCGATCTACGCGTGCCGGCATATACAATCTTACTCCCGTTAACTCGTGGGAGCAGAGTCATCAACGTTTCCCGTTTGTTTATTGAAGGCTGCACTCGCCAGTAAATATTTGGCCGATCTACCGTAGTCCTGAACTCAGAAGGAGATACAAGCCTGAGTGACTGGCGGATGTCTCTGGCAACTCGCGGTGTCGCTGTTGCAGTCACCGCGATAATAACGGATCCGGGACAAATCGAATCGCGAAAATTAGCAATCGACCGGTATGACGGCCGGAAAACATCGCCCCACTCGCTAATACAATGAGCCTCATCGACTGCGATCATCCCGACAGGAACCGACCGAAGCCGCGCTGTAAACAGCGGCGAGACTAACCGCTCGGGTGCAACATAGAGTAACTTGACTTCGCCATTTTCTACCCCTCGCAGAACTGCTAACACCTGGTCCATGGACAGGGCGCTCGTGATGAATGCGGCTGGTACCTGCCGATTGACTAACGCGCGCACTTGATCTTCGATCAATGCGAGTAATGGAGAGACGACTATGGTTAATCCTTCCACAGCCATAGCCGGGACCTGATAGCAAAGCGACTTCCCTCCTCCAGTGGGCAAGATCGCCAGGGTGTCCCTTCGCGATAGGACGCTTTCGACTACTTCAGCCTGGAGACTCCTGAATTGTTTGTAGCCCCAGTATTTTTTCAGGATGCTGTTTGCGTCGTGCACAGTTCTGACAGATGGTTAGAACCTAGACACAACACGCAGTCTTTCGTAGACCCAACGGCTGCTACGTTGCGTTACCTGCCGAAATAGTAGATTAAAATGTCGTCGATGAGCGGCTGCCAGTTTTGCCAGTTGTGTCCGTGCGGAACTTCCACGTACTCCAACTCGACATCAATATTTTCCAGTACATCTCTGAACTGGCGAGTCCGCTCTTCATTATCGCGCTTCGTTCCGGTCGAGAGGAATATTTTCAAATCTGTCTGTTCCAGAGTGGCGTACTGGCTGACGATGTCCGGTAACGGGTGCATTGCGGGTGACTGCATGGCAATCCCTCGAAACGTGCTATTCGCGAACAGACCAAAGCAAGCCGAGTTCAGGCCACCGAATGATAGTCCAAGGATAACCCGATCCTCTCGATCCGTGCTGGTGCCGAATTTTGTATCGACGAAGGGTACGAGTTCTTTGGTCACAAAATGGATGTAATCCTTATTGCAAAAGAACTGGCTATTACGTCGGTTGACGTTGTAATCGTACGGGTCCCGATTATCGATGAAGATGACGACAGCCGGCTCAATGACCTTGTCAGCAATAAGTTTGTCCATCGTCTCGACCAACCTTCCCTCACTGATATACCACTGACCGTCGGTGACATACATGACCGGCAAATCGTCCATATCCTGATAGCCATCTGGCGTGTATGCACGATAGTGAAGGTCATAGCCCAGGCGTTCGCTCTTGAAAACCTGATTGGGTCCGAGGTCGCCTGCTGCCGACGAACTGTTTACGGCAAATAAGATCGCGACAAGAAATAGCAAACGGGTAGCAGATGTAGCTGTTGTCATAGCGTCGGACTTTGTTAGCGCTTGGGATGTCCAGAATACGGGAAGGGATGCCTCAGGGTTGCTTCAACGTCGGGCAATTCGTGGGGGATGAGGGATCAGGGATGAGGGATCAGGGATGAGGGATCAGGGATGAGCGATGAGGGATCAGGGATGAGCGATGAGGGATCAGTACAGAAGGTCAGTAAAGCCACGGACGCCACACCTCGCCCTGTCATTCCCGCGAAGGTGGGAAACCATCCTTGGTGTTGATGTTCGAATTGTCCGAATCCCGGCCCGAATCACGTATCCCGAATCCCGTCTCTAGTATCCTGTCTACATCATGAACTCACAACCAATAACCAATAACCAATAACCAATAACC
>CBDUKH010000127.1:0-10165 GCA_965367755.1 uncultured Rhodothermales bacterium | reverse complement strand
TTGCCTCATTAATGACGACTGCACTGGTGTCCGCCGGGCGATTCGTATCAAAGAATCGTCCTTCGACTAATTTCATGCCGTAAGTCTCAATCAAATCATCATCATGCAGCAGGAGAGCAGCTGCAGTCAGACCTTCATCTCGAGGTCGCCCTTCGGGATGGAATCCGAATGTCGAAAAGCTGCTACCAGGTACACTGTTAGTCCCAGTGGCGTTGGTCACGTCCGGGTTTCGAAGAATCTCAGTCTTGAACGCATCAAACTGATCGGCAATATCGGTCGGGCCAATCGGCAGGATAACAATCTGTTCCCTGTCGTATCCCGGGTTAGAAGACTGGACGAACTGCATCTGTTGATAGACCACGACGGTACCGGCAATCAGAGCGATCGAAATCGCAAATTGTGAAGTCACTAGAACCTCTCTGAACCGTTTGCCGCCGACAGATGCCTTGCCTTTGAGAACCCGCGATGGCTGAAACCTGGAGAGGACCATTGCGGGGTACAGTCCGGCTCCAAGGCCTACAACAAGTCCGAGTGCAACCAGTAAAGCGACAACGGATGGCTCGGCCCAGGAAAACCTTAACAATTGTTTTCCGGCCAAATCGTTTAATAGCGGCAATAGCGCTTCGGCAACCACTAGTGCAATTCCGAGACCGATGAACACAAGAAGAAATGCTTCGCTAAGGAACTGTACCACAAGTTGTTTTCTGCTTGCTCCTATCGTTTTTCGAACACCCACTTCCACGGCACGACGTCCAGCCCGGGCCGTCGCCAGGTTGACGAAATTGACGCATGCGATCAGGAGTACCATGATGGCAACGATACTCAGGATATACACATAGGATTGATTACCCTGAGCGGTGCTGCGCAGATATAGAACGTCCGTTGATTGGAGATAGATCGTTTCAAGAGGCTGTAGATAAAATGAATATTGGTCGGCTCGTTCTGGAAAATGCCGTTGTACAAAATCGGGAAGCTTGGCTGCGAGAGAAGCAGCGTGGGCATCCGGGCGGAGCAGTACGTAGGTAAAAAGTGTTTGCGGCAACCAGCGAGTCAGCCACTCGAAATTCAAAGCGTCGTTATCTGGTACAACGGTAGACCACGATACAAAAGCGTTGTACCGAAGGTGTGATTGTCCGGGCGAATCTTCAACAACGCCTGTCACGGTGTATGTAAGATCGTTCTGCCCAATGATGGTTTGCCCTACTGGATCTTCCCGTCCAAATATCGCCTCGGAAAGGCCTTTACTAAGGACAATCGATAATGGATCTTCAAGTGCTCTCGCTGGATCGCCACGAAGTAATTGGAAGTCGAAAACTTGAAACAGATTGGCATCAGCAAACACGACGTCGGGAACGGGAATTCGATTCTCATCCTGTCCCAGAAGAATCTCTCCCCACCACGGAAGTACACGCACGGCCGCTTCTATCTCAGGAAAGTCATCCACCAGCGCCGGTGCCATCGGGCCTGGAGAAAGTGCGTGTAACTCACGGTTGCCAGCCGGTGGCGTATGTACTTTGTTCACGCGATAGATACGCTCGCTCTTCGTATGGAATTTGTCAAATGACATTTCATCCCGCACCCACAACGTTATAAGCAAACAGCAAGCGATGCCAAGCGCCAGGCCAGCGATATTGAGCGCAGAGTAACCGGGGCTCAACCGCAGGTTACGTGCGGCTCTCTTGATGTAGTTGTACAGCATGTAAGAAAGCGGTGATGTCCGGATGAATGATAACTGAAAACTCTTTTACAACAAGTATGCCGCATGTCATCCGGAGCAACTCGGGGCGATCAGGCATCTCGATTTGTCCGTTAGAGCACATTGGTGTTCGCTGGTGGACACTGAGGCTCCAGGTATTCGCGTCAGATTACACCACACTATTGGTCAAAAATGAAGACCGAATAAGCTAACCGGGTAACAGTGGGAGAGTAACCTGACGGCCGGTAGATATGGCCTTGCAAGCAAAAATAATTACTTAGAAATCAACGTATTTTATCTCGTCCTCCCGCTGCTCGATCATCGAGTAGATGAGCCATGACTCGTCTGCTGCAACTGTTATCGCCGGGCCCGTCCAGGCAGGAATCGGTTTCTCCGTTTTTATCAAGTAGCGAATTTCTTTCGAACTGAAATCCCAGAAACAGATGCCGACTGGATTCCGCGCGACGAAGTAAATACCGCTTTGGCCCACTACCCAACTTGCCCCATCCATCGGATGAAGGTCTTCGAATATCATTTCTTCCTTGACTGTAGTTGCGTCGGTGACAAGCGATCGGCGCCAGAGGCCAGGAACTCCTAGCTTAGTATAATAAAGGAGAGTCCCGTCATGATTCTCCTGCGCAACATATCCACCTTCAAATGTGACCTGGTTGTCGACATTAGATGAGAGTGACCGCTTCCAGATTTGCCACGTGCCGGAGGAATCTGAGGAATAATACAATGCATGGCCGTTCACCGAATAGCGACCGTTGACTTCGTCGGCAGTTCCCACTACAATACGCGACAGCACCTCCCCGCTTGCGTTTACTTCGTGCAGATCCGAGTCATATATTATTGACGCATCCATCAGTAGGGTAGAGCCGTCATTGGACCAGCTGGGACCACTAACCCAGGCCCCACTTAAATCGGTATGCCTGATCATGTTCGATCCGCTGGTATCGGCTGACCAAACGTCAAAAGCACCTAACCGATTCGAAATAAAAGCAACGCGTTGTTGGTCGGGGCTTATCGACGGATGCATTTCCGCCTGTGTCGATTGCGCAAATGGAACGGGCCTCGCTTTTTTATCAATAAGCGAAAGTTTCCAAAGATGTGTCTGATCGATATTGCTCCGAAACGTAAATCGATGGGCGTTGGAAGCTACACTTGGCTCCGTAGGAACACGGTCTCCCAGGGGCAGCGGGACGGGAGTTCCACCCTGCGAAGAGACCAGCCACAATCTCCGACGCCCGGTCCTGTTCGACGAGTAGACGATAAGATCTTCCTGAAGCAACTGGTCAAAATCTATTGCCTCAGCATTTCCCGATCCAACCGTATTGGCGAGTTCTGGAAATGCAGCGAATCCCGCTTGATCAAACGACCTGGCATTGCCATGAAGAAATACACTGGGAATGAAATCGTGTCCGATAGTACTTCGATTACCCGTGGTCAACTGGGTGGCAACACCTCCCGTGGTGGGTATTCTAAAAAGCTCAAGGTTTCCGTTGCCCAAACTCCGTCTAAAGACGATATAAGATCCATCCGGTGAGAAGACAGGATCATTGTCTCCAGATCCATTGTCAGGTGGGGAAGTTAAGGGGATACTCTGAGAGTCCCCTCGCGAAAGAAGGAACAACCTGCGCGGTGATCCTTGATTCTGTGAAGATGAGAATACGATGTCCCGAGTTATCGGATGCACATCGAGGCGACCCGGAGACGAATAGCAATCGCCCAAGTATATCCGCGGCCCCTCAAGAACCGGTTTTTCAAAGATTCCACAAGAATTATTTCCTTCGGCAGACACAAAGACGATTGACTGACCATCGGGAGTCCACGCCGGGTATGCGTCGGGGCCTGGATCACTGGTCAGCTGTCTCTCATTAGTTGAGCCTATCCGGCGTAAAAAGATGTCTAGTTCATCAGTCCGGTCTCCACTCTTCATGTAGGCGAACATCTCACCGTCAGGAGAAATTCTTGGGTTTTGCTCAAGCCCAATCATACTCGAAGCAATTTGGGGATCGAATATGGGAATGCGTAATTCCGGATGATCGGAATTTAGTATCGACAAAACGAAAACGATTGCCAAAGCAAAGCCGATGAGCACAAAACCGATCGGAGCTCTTGCGAATCCTGTCCCCGATTCTCGCGTCAATTTGACAGCGTGCGAAGAAGCTGCCAGGGCCATTTCGGGTGGTAAGGAATCGACTCCGCCTTGATAACCTGCAACACCGTCCCCGACTGCTTGGACAGGCGCAATCAATCGATATCCTTTCTTACTAACTGTCTCGATATAAGTGGGATTTTGCCAGTCGTCACCGAGGGCTGTTCTAAGCCTGGAAACAGTTTGCGACAGTGTGTTATCAGATACGATTGTTCCACACCACACACCCTCCATGAGCGAATCTTTCGAGATGACTGCACCCGAATGAGTCGCGAGAAACACCAGGGCATCCATTAGTCTCGGATCCAGATTTATCTTCTGGTCAGAATTCGAAATGCGATTTTCCATCGGTTCGACAAACCACGAACCAACGAGGAAAGGAGCTTCAATTTCCATTTGTCACTGTTTTGTCAACGATTGGAATGACTTTGTCACCGTTCTTAGCCGGAATAGAGGTAGAATTCCAGACAATAGTATTCGTGCGATGAGCGCACAATGATGCAATCGCAATCAAATATCATTGGTCAAACAACCAATAAAAGACAACCAATAAAAACAGACTCGGAAGTGATGTCGTGTGACATCCAGATTATATCAAATCCAGATTACATCAATGTAAACACGTTACCAACTCTCAATACATGAAAACTAAACTACACGACGCAGATGAGGAATTATAGTTACGCCTTTACGTTCTTTACGATTTTGATCTTTGGTTTACCCTTGACAGCATGCCACAGCCAAAACCTTCATCCGAAAAAATCCGAGTATAAAGATGTAATGGACTGGCCGGTAACGAAACCTGGCGACGTCGAGCTGCATAACTTCAATCCCTTTCGAGCAGTTTATGAGCGTTCGTATACAAATGGAGCCGGGCAAAGTAGAACGGACCGCGTGATCGTCACTGCTGAAGAGGTTAGTTGGGATGGACACGAAGTCATCGCCATATCGCTGACCGATACAGGAGATCCTGAATTTGACGACACCAACGCGCGCTCACTTATCATGTATGCGAAGCGTGCCGATCTGAGTATTCTTTTTGAAATTGGCCCGAGGCCGGGAACATCAAAAGACTACTATGTAGGTCGAAATCTTGGTGACAAGCTTATCCTCAATTCAGTCGTATCTGATTCTGACGCGCGCGACACGCAAATCATGGAAACCAGCACGCCGGGTTTTGGTCCCGGTACGTGGGTAATGGCCAATCTTGACCTCTCGGAGGGAAGGAAAATCAGGCTTGATCCAATGTACAGTCCACGGGCAAATGCAGTAACTGGTTATGCCCCCTTCGCTATCGTGGTAGGTAAACAAAAATTCGTATACCCGGACGGCTCGCAACATGACGCGTGGATTCTTGAGCACGCCACGAACCCGACTAGCGCAACGGTGACGCGTCGGCCCGTAATCGGTCGGCCTCCTTATCTACTGGGAACCGAGAGCGTTAACCTTGATACCGGCGAAAGGACAACAACGATGAAACTCGTCGAGTTTCAAAATCTCGGAGGTGGGTGAATTAGCATGCATCGCGGGCACCGTGACAGACCCCGTGCATTGTTGCCATTTAAAGTATCGAAATATCCTCCGGAACCCTGTAGCTGAAACCCACCCCACCTGAACTTTGGTGAAAGAGTGCACAAATATTTAGGTAACCATCCAACAGGGCCACATAGCGCGACTCTGCACAAGTTGTCAAGTAGCGTCAGGCAGGCGTATAAAAGCAAATGGGTGCAGCTACGAGGTTTGGGTCGCACACGCGAATTAGAGAGTGTCGATATCTCCCGGATTAATAAGCGTACAGTTTTGTGCAGGAGGGGAGGGGCTCTTGCGACTCGACGGGCAAAAATGAACTTATCCAGAGCCTCCAAGTTCTAATCAACCTACTCGGACGCCGTATGCATTCAGCCACTAAGTGTGAAGTAACTTCGCAAGCACGATGATCCGGGTGGTTTTCAGAATCTGGAGATACATTGAGCGAAACAGCGCCCCGTCGGACGGTAAATCGTCAGCCACCCAACTTGCCCGTCATTGGCTGGCGCGAATGGATCTCGTTTCCAGATCTTGGAATTCCCTGGATCAAGGCAAAGGTCGACAGCGGCGCTCGTTCGTCATCCATACACGCATTCAACGTTCGTGAGTACGAAAAGGACGGCAACCCGTGGGCCAGCTTTGAGGTACATCCCTTGCAGAGGGTAGATGACGAGTCGATCGAAGTACATTCCGAAATCCTGGAATACAGATCAGTCAAAAGTTCGAGCGGCGAAGTAGCGCTGCGACCTGTAATTGTCACCAACGTTACTTTGCTGGATGTGACGTGGCCGATCGAGTTGACTCTTGCCAGTCGCGACGACATGGGCTTCCGCATGCTTCTTGGGCGCGAAGCTTTTCGTGGCCGATTCCTGGTCGACGGCGGAAAGTCTTACTACGGTGGCAAGCCAATCCGCAAGAAGAAAAAGAAAGCCGAGAAGTAATCGGAATTGAATAGCGATAACCCGAGAAGATCATGAAGCTGGGAATATTATCATGTAGTCCAAATTGTTACAGCACGCGCCGCCTGCGGCAGGCGGCGAAAGAGGGCGGGCACAAAGTTAAGGTCCTGAACACCAAACATTTTGCCATCGACCTGGAGCAGGGAGAGCCCGATTTGTACTATCGACAAAAGCGGCTCTCGACGTATGACGCAGTCCTTCCGCGCATCGGAGCATCGATAACCTACTATGGAACCGCCGTCGTGCGACAGTTTGAACAGATGGACGTCTTCTGCGCGAACTCATCTGCTGGCATTGCTAATTCACGGGACAAACTTCGAAGTCTTCAGATTCTTAGCCGGCACCACATCGGCATTCCGCAGACAACATTTGTCCGCGAGAAAAAAGACGTATTGCCCGCAATTGAACGAGTAGGAGGCGCGCCGATTATCATCAAGCTCCTGGAAGGCACGCAGGGAATCGGTGTGTTGTTAGCGGACACCGTTAAGTCTGCTGAAGCAATAATCGAGATGCTGCAGAGCCAGCGACAGAACGTTCTGATTCAAAAGTTCGTCGCCGAAAGCAAAGGGAGAGATATCAGGGCCTTCGTAGTCGGCGACCAGGTCATCGCATCGATGCGTCGTGTAGCACAGGGCCAGGAGTTTCGTAGCAACGTGCATCGGGGCGGGATAACGGAGCCCGTCGTTCTTGACGATGTCTATAAAGAGACCGCCGTGCGAGCGGCTCAAATAATGGGCTTAAAGATCGCAGGTGTGGACCTGCTCGAAGGGAAGGACGGCCCCCAGGTCGTAGAGGTGAATTCATCTCCCGGACTGGAAGGCATCGAAGGCTGTACGCAGCTCGATATAGCGGGTGCAATCGTCGACTTCATAGCAGCGCGCGTAAATTTTCCGGAGATAGACTTGCGGCAGCGACTCACTGTCAGTCGCGGATATGGAGTTGCGGAACTCCATGTGCCAAAAGGATCTCAATATGTCGGCATGCTAATTGGCGAATCGGGATTGCGAGAGAAGGACATCAACGTGCTAACACTTAATCGAGGGACGACGGTAATCCCAAACCCACGACCTACCCGACAGTTGGAGCCAGGCGACCGCCTGTTGTGCTTCGGAAAGCTGGAGCTGATGCGAGACCTCGTGCCGGCAAAAACTCGCAAGCGGCGACGACCCAAAGTGCGCGAGCTTCCCCACGTGTCCATAGGAGCGCATCCTGCAGAGGAGTTTGGCCACGACATTTCCGTAGTCACAGGATCCGAGGAGTTGTAGCATGAAGGGACGGCAGCGGAAATCGATAGACGATTGGTTCGGAAAGAAGATTCTCCCCGGGACCGGCAATAACGTCACGTTAGCTGTAGGTGAGAGCTACAACAGCATGACGGTTCGTATACCGATTCACATCAGACGGGCCGTCGAAGATGGTCCTGTAGTTTTTGTGACCGCGGCATTGCATGGTGACGAGATCAATGGCACCGGAACGATCAGGAAGTTAATTCATGATCCAGAGTTTAAGCTACTTAAGGGAACAGTAATATTTATCCCTGTCCTGAATTTGCTGGCTTTTGACCGGCACGAGCGCTACTTGCCAGATCGGCGCGACCTGAACAGGGCTTTTCCGGGATCAAAGAAAGGGAGCCTCGCTCGTCGGATGGCTCGGGTGATCTTCGATGAGATTGTAGCACGAAGCGATTACGGGATTGATTTACACACAGCAGCAGTAAGAAGAACAAACTACCCTAATGTTCGCGGTGACCTTGCGAATCCTGAGGTCCGCAAACTCGCTGAAGCGTTCGGCTCTGAAATAATTCTGAACAGTAAAGGTCCTGCCGGCGCCTTGCGGCGCGAAGCATGCAAAGCAGGTTGTCCGACAATCATAATGGAAGGAGGTGAGGTCTGGAAGGTCGAGCCCAGCATTGTCGCTTCGGCCTATCGAGGAGTCAATAATGTGCTCAAGCGGTTGGAGATGATTGCGGGTGACGAGCAACGACCGGCGTTCCAGATCGTGATTGAAAAATCAAAATGGATGCGCGCGGACCGCGGCGGGTTCATGAGATTTCACGTAGCTCCGGGTGATCTGGTTGAGAAAGGGCAGGCGCTAATCACGAATAGCAATTTGCTGGGTGATGAAAAGAATGTCCAGCACGCACCCTTCGACTCCATTGTGATCGGGATGACGAGCCTGCCGGCGATTGGACCTGGCGAAGCCGTTTGTAATCTTGGCAAGCTCCCCAAGAAGACGAAGCCGGAAGATTTGAAACGACTACGGTTGGAGGCGCATGGTCTCGGGCAGCAGACCTCGGACGAACTGGCGACGAATGTGTTGATTGTAGAGCCCACTGATGGCGAAAGCGGTGCACCGTAGTCTGGTTTTCAAGTCTGTCGAACGTAACGACCGAAATATCGCTCGGTGCTGATACCTAACAATACCACTTAGTCGTGCGCGCATATCGAATTCCCTGTGGTAAAATGGCTCGTTAGTAATTGCGATCTAGTGCTCGGCGCATTCGTGCAGACCGTTATTGATCAGTTGAGCCCAACTTGAAAAGTCTGATTCGAAATTCGGTGTCCCACTATTGGAGAGTACAACCTGAATGCGCTTTCCTCGAACGTCAAGAATTCCATTGTGCCCAAGCTCGCTTTCGGTTCCGGCATGCCAATACCGTACCCGGTTTCCGTCTTTTAGATTAATGACCCAACCATAGCCATACGTTTGGGAGTCGAGTCCAACAGAAGGATTTTTCGAGGTGAGCATGTTGTCTACTGTTTCCGGATCCAGGATCGCTCCATTTTCAAGTGCAACTACAAAACGAAAAAGGTCTTCGGGCGTCGCATAAATACCAGTACTACCACGGTATCCCCATTGCGCTGTTGACTCGCCGTTCGGTCCACGGCGGGGATCGCGAGACGGGTCCTGGACATTAGCGACGGGACTCGGAACGGGCTCGTAGCCCCAAAATCCAGCATTCTCCATGCCGGCCGGGTCAAATACGCGTTTTTTAACAACCTGCTCAAAGGACGCTCCCGATACTTCCTCGATGAGTATGGCCAGAAGATTGTAACCGTCGTTAGAGTAGAAGAACTTACCCAGCGGTCGAACCGGATCAAGGGCGAGAATTGTCTTCAGTGCCTCGCTCCGATCTTCGATATCGTCGACTGAATAAGCCACGCCCAACCCCGATCGATGTCCCAGTAAATGATGAGGCGTAACTTGACGCCACTTTTCAGGAACGGCAGGCAGATAGTTACCGATAGGTTTGTGTAAATCTAGAAGACCATCTTGAGCAAGCGAAAGTACAGCAACGGCAGTGATGGGCTTGGAGATTGATGCAATCCAAAATGGCGTCGGTTCATTTCTAGCCTCAACACTACCATAGTTTCCTCGAAAACGAATGCTGTCTCCTTCGGCCAGTAGCACTGATCCTGAGAACCCACGCTTAGAAGCCTGAGATAGATAATTCTCATATCTGTCAACTTCGTTCGTCGCATGCGGTGCATCGCAAAAGTCGGGTTGATGGGAGGAACTGGAGTTCCCACATCCCACCAACAACAAGGTCGCATGTATAGTGAGTAAATACGGCAAATACGATTTGAACGGCATCGGGCAAACCCGGTTATATTGAACCTCAAGCATTCATCGCATCACAATGTCGTTGATTTACAACCCTCAACTAACATGGCAATTGGTTGATTATCATCAATCCCAACTGTTGGTAAAACTCCTCTGAGGACCTCAGTCGAATCCAGAAAGTTATCCTTGTTGTCTCCAACTGAATTGTAGAAATCGCTTTTTGTTAGAGAAGGAAATTCAAGTAGGGTCCAAACTGACGAG
>CBDUKH010000126.1:0-10298 GCA_965367755.1 uncultured Rhodothermales bacterium | reverse complement strand
AGGATATCGGCCGCAGGCAGGCTGTCAGCAACGAGTTATCACACAGCCTCGGCCAAGACCAGCCGTTCAAGAAACTGAAACTCAGTCTTTCCTGTAAGCATGAATCGAAGCCCCCAGATAAATGAGGAGCAACACCACGAAGACCCAGCTTCGGTTGGATAGCGCGACGAAGAGGAGGACGACCGACGCGATTATGGATGCCCAGAGTGTGTATGTGTCTCGCATCAGCCCTATTTCGTAATGCGGCCCCTCCGAAAAACTGGCCGGAGTGGGTCAGTGGCAGAAATTATAGCCCAATTGTCTTGGGCGGCTGCTCTCGCAGCCATAGCGGAACTCCGTGGACATCCTGGGCAATCGTCTCAGTGCGGCCAGAACCGGTCGTTCATAGTCGCTCGTAAGAGCCGCTCGTGCATCGAAAATCAAACAGGTGCTCCCACTTAAACTCGCCGTCGACCTCCATGCGATGATGGACATTCGTCGTGAAGCTCCGCTCTATTCCGTTCTCGAGAAATAGCTGACAAACCGACGCCATCAGTGACTCTTGCTCAAACGGGCTGCGCATGCTGATACGGAAATTGCCTTCAAGCGTCATTGGCGCACCGAAGGAGCTGTGCTTGTCATTTGAGCTTCGCACGTAGTTAGTCGTTTGATGTATCGCCTCTGTCCAATTCTCTTGGGCTGGGCAAGTTCGTCGACCAATGCTGTCGAAGTACTCCAATGCTAAGGGGTTGTAAACGCTGGCATATTCTTGCGCACGATCTTTGAGTTCCAGATGCCTCTCGCTGGAGATCATGTCGCCTGTTGGGTCTATGACATCAATAGGAAGATCTTCGTAACAGTAGAAATAGAAGTACCCGATACCGGGCGGATAACACGAAAACCCGCAAGTCTCCTTCACCGAGACTTCGCCATTAGCTATATCCGCAGCAAGGTCTTGCTCTGCAGTAGCCGCATCGTACTCACGTAGTTCATCAGCGGCGAACACCGCCCAAAAAACCAGACCCACGACAACGAGCGCAATAGAGAAGATTGTCGCGGAGCGGAGCATATTAAGTGCAGTTCCCAGTTGTCGGAGAAAAGAATGGACGACCGCAACGGGTCAGTAGCGGAAATTATAGCCTGATCCTGGCGACCATCGTCCTACGGCCAGGAGCGGACGGTCAACGGACATGATTTAGGGCAGACAAAGTAATTTGGCCGACGCCTCTAGTGGGAATTTGGCGGAAGCCTCATACAGCAGTTTTCATTGTCTGCGATAGTCTGTCGTGCCAGCTCATGTGCTTCTCTAAGTTCATGCTCGCTTAGCAAATCAGTGTAATTGTCTTGAACTTGTTTCAGCCCATTTCGGAATCTTGTTAGCCTCTCGGCATCAGAATGATACTTCGCCGTTTCGATCAGAGCTTCGTAGAATCCCCATATGTATGCGTAGGATTTCGCGCGGGCTGACGGGTCAATCAGCTGCAACTCGTGGTCACTGTAGATGTCGGCATATGCGGACAAAGCGTACGGGTCACCCATCGCCCACAAGTTATCGACATATGCGATTCTCGCACCATCATCCATATCCCGAGTTGCCTCATGCCAAGAGTCCGAGACACCACCCTGTGCCTCAAATACGTCACGCCAATGATCAGCCTCTTTGCGTTGCGCCAAGGTAACGTCATTGCACTTCATTGCACTTGAAATGACATTTGAATGCCATCCCTCGATGAACGCTTCAAATTCCGCAGCAGACATTTTATGGCTAAGCTCACCAGCAGCTGACGGTATGAACTCGAACTTTCCATCACGAAGCATTGGATACGAATAGGTTGCTCGCATTTCAGCGACGATTGCTGAAATTTCTGCCTCAGTTATAGGCAGTACTGCTTTCCGGCAACTCTGTAACAGTGCGGCCAGGCGATGCGTAGCCTCGACATCGCCTGCTTCTGCTAATTCGCGTAGCTCGGCATAGGTCCGTGGGTACTCGACTTGATTCAGGCTGTCTCGATCTCGCCACTCGACCGACGACAACAGATCTTCTGTCTCGGCGTCAATTGTGGGTTCCGACTTTCGCGTCTCGCCGGGCATTTCGTGCGCACTATGCGGCACGGTCGAGACTACCGGTGGTGTATTCGTCACATCGGGCGACGGGGTGTTGTCGTTTTCCGGGAATAGCGCGTACTTGAGTAACAGCGCAAGGCCAGAAGCAATCACGATTACCCCAATCAGGATCAACTTCTTGCTCATAGATTAGGTACCGTAGTCAGAGTTCGATTGTGTTTGGACTTCGAGCCTTAGCCTGTTATTGAGCCTTGACGCCAACGACGGTCCGCATTGGGTCAACAACAGCCTTCGAGTTTAACACCGATCGACAGGCTGCTATGCGATGCGATGCGGTCCATCGCTATTTGTCCTGGCAAGCTTCGGCACTCGGCCAGAGGCAGCCGCCCAGCAAACGAACTATTCTATTTGCCGTCGACGAAATCGATCGGGTCAAATACATACTCTCTGCGGCATTCAACCGATTTTTCTTCGTCACCACACGGCACAGAATAATAAACGTGCAATGAATACCTCTGCAGCTCCTCGATCCCACTTACGTGTATCCAGCCCTCAAGCATCAAATTGGCAACTTCTTCAACGATGACACCAACTTCCATAGCGTGCTCGCCCGCGGCACGGCTATGAAGAGCTAGGATCTCGAACTCCTCTTTTCCAAGATACATAGGAGCCAACACCTGAATGTGAAAGGAACTACTCGGATCCTCTAGAACATGTATCTGGATCGCATCGCTTTTCGATTCTTGGGCTGGCCTAGCCGATTGTTCACCAACTACTACTTCGGCAAAAACCAAAACACATGCGATCAGTAAGATAATTCCCTTCATAGAACACTCGCGTTCGAATATGTCCGCATTGGGTCAGTAGCAGTCATCCTACCTCAAAATTCCTGAACGGCGGCTATGCGATGCGAAGCAGCCCCTCAGTTAGGTTCCTGGCGAGGGTCTCAGAACGGCCAGAACCGGACGGTCAAGAACGCAACAAATTTGCTATTCCGGCTTCTCTGGTGCTGCCTCGGCCAAGGAAGCAATTTCGGCTAGGCCTTCGTTCATGCAGGCACTAAATTTCCTATTGAAGCGAGCACTGGCTTCTTCAATGTCAGGCTCATTCAGAAAATCCGTGTTTCGAATCGACAGCTCCGGCGGAGTCCAGTGATAGACAGTAATCCAGCCGTCGTCGGAGGTGACGCCACAGTAGCCACAATCAGCGGTTGCAAACGATGCCGAGCACGCATGAAGACCAGTCATCGTCCCGTGAAAGTAGATAATATCGAAAACAGTGTCCCCCTCGATAAGTGGCTTCGCACGAGAAAACCTATAACCGGCGCCTGTTAGCTTGACGTTGTCTATTCTCAGTGGAAATAGATCGTCCACCCACGGATCGTGGTCTTCTGGTTCCTCAAACTGTAGTTCACCATCAACGATTCGGGACAATGAAACTTCCCATGTCCCTCTGACGTGGAGTTCCGTGACAGATTCACTTTGCATTCGATCCTCGACCGACTCCAAGAGATGCTTGTGCGTTACAAATTCCTGACGGACTTCGTTGGCGAACGGGGGCCATTCTGAATCCGCAAGCGCAGCACCCGAAATGCTCGCAACTAGAACAATCGTTGCGCTTCGGACGGACAGAAACTCGTGATATTTCATCGGGGATTCCGCATCAAATCGAATGGCTGCTGTGGGTCAGTATCGGGAATTATTGCCGAATCCTTGCATCGTCGCCTTACAGCCACAAGCAGACGGTCAAGCCGCCTCAAGGGTTGAAAGTCGTGTTTCCAGTCGATCAATAAGCTCTTGTGTAGCTGTCTCCAGACCTTCTATCCGGTCGATGGAGGCACGTGTGTTGTACCGGCGATTGGTAAGCAGGCCTTCAAAGCGCCTTGACGAGAAAAGGCCGTTTAAGTCGTTTTCCAACGGACTAACTTGCCAGCCCTCATCGACAAAACTAAGAAGCGTGGGCCAAGATATGTATTTGAAGGTTTCGTCAAGGATCAGCTCCTCGCCGTGATTTCTCTCGATTTCCTGCCACTCGATTAGCACTTGTGCGAGCGTAGGCCACTGGGTAAGTGCTCTCTGAATTTCCGGGTCGGCGATCAGTCGTAGGTCACCTGAGGCAATCAATGAATTGGTGGTACCAAGTGCTGGAACGAATTTCGCATTCTGCGAGCAGCTCAGAATCGTCCGTGCGAGATCCACATCCATCGCCTCCGGATAACTCCTGAGAGCTATCATTGATAGCAGCCCTTCGGTAGCAGCCAATGCCTCTTGGCTTTTCTCTTTATCAGCTTTCAGTATCTCGAGATTCTGTTGATACTCAACAATTAGTCGTCCAATCGCGGCGTGCTCGGCGCTTCGCTCAGCACGAGCCGTACTCCAGTCCTGAGCCTGCAGTCCGAGAAAGACACCAACCACAACAATTACGAGCTCAGTGCCCAGAGCAGACCAGTTCTGGGTTCTGACCTGCTCTGTGATGCGGCGAAGGATCATGCCTCGTTATCTCCTGGAGTATTGGTGGAGCGTCGCACTGCCTGAATGCACGACAGTCCGCTTAGCGTCACAAGCCGTCATGTTACCGCAGATTCTTCGAGCGGCTGCAATGCGATAAGAAGCGGCCCCGCATTCAGCTTCCTGGTGATTGTCTCAGAACGGCCACAAGCGGCGACTTCGTTCGAGGCCGACAGTCACGGCTCCCGTTTCAGTAATGTCCGAAGGACAGCGAAGGGCGTATGGGTAGATGGTGGCTCCGCCCCGTCGCCTGGCGTAACTGCGTTGCCTCCCTCAGCCATCTGATATCGGGCGTGCTCGTTGTCATGGCAATAGAGACAGAGCAGTTCCCAGTTGCTACCGTCTGTTGGATTATTGTCATGATTGTGGTCCTTATGATGAACCGTGAGCTCCCGCAGATTTTTGCCGCTGAATTCGCGACCACAACGTGCGCATATCTTAGGGTACAGCTTTAGCGCCTGTGCCCGGTAACCCTTCTCCCGCTCCGCGCTCTGGCGCCGGGCCATCTCGATAATCCGATCCCCAGCGGTGGTGTCTTGACGTGTTTTTTTTGTAGACATGCCTGCACCCTCGAGGTCCTGGCTGCTTTTCGAGCCGACGGCACAACTGGTTGTTACGACTTCGATAGCCCTAGCCGACCCGCAGTTCTGGGTCGGTAGCAGGAATTATAGCTCGATTCTCGCGACCGTCGCCGCATGGCCACACGGAGTCGGTCGTAATCGGCAGTACTGCCCTTAGGACTATTCTGACGCGCGCCATTGAGAAAGTAGCTTGGCTTGCTGCTCATAGCTAAGTCCCCATCCATTATGGGGGAACGTGGTGCCGTCAAAGAAAGACGACTGGTACCAGCGCCACGCCGCCGCAATCGTCTGCTCAGCCGGCTGGGTCTCAAAGCCCTCGCTACTTGCCTTGTCGCTGCTGATTTGGAAGAACCCGGGGTCCTCCTCTACGGGCACCCATAGTGGCAGCTGAGTGAAGGCCTCAACATCCTGAGCGTACAGGTAGTCCTTGCTAAGCCAGGTTAGCTTTGCGTCGGACTGCGTCGCTGTTCGGCAAACGTCGAGGAATTCGGCGAAACTCAGTGGCGGCGCAGTCGTGTTGAAGACGCCTGTCAGTTTTTCTTGTACGGAGTGCACAACCCAACGACCTATGTCCCTCACATCCACGAACTGAATCGGATCTTTGCCAGAACCCGGTGCCAGTACTTCCGGGTTCTGGTGCAAGTTCCGTAGCCAATAATGTAACGTGGAGCCCGGGTCTCGTGGCCCGAAGATGGACGGACATCGAGCGATACCGAAACGATCTGGGTAGAGATCTGCAATCAGTTTCTCAGCGCGGGCCTTTTCACCGCCGTAACCGTCCTCATGCAATCGCAGCTCCGCAGATTCCTTAACCCACGGACGAGCAAACGATCGATAAACCGCTATGCTGGATACGAAATAGTAATAGCCAACTCTATCCGCGAGGTACCTTGCTGAGTCCCCTACCAGAGCTTCCTCCGCCGGCCAGACGTCGATAACCGCGTCCCAGCTACGGCTGCCACCGAGAGCTTCGAGTCCTTTCGACCCCATGCGACGATCACCTTTCAGCTTCTCGACACCGGGGAACAAGTGGGGCCGGGTAATCCCGCGATTGAGCAGCGTTATCTCGTGCCCTGCTGATAGCGCCCGTTCGACGATGGCAGGGCCAAGGAAGTTTGTGCCGCCTAGCACCAATATCTTCCTGGGTCTTTTGGCTACGGCCGCAAATAAGTCGGATCGCGACAGGAGACAAGATGCTGCGGCTGTGGCCGCACCGAGAAACAAACGCCGATTCATAGTGTCGACTCCGATGCACTTGATCCAATAAGTCTACGTCAAAATTCACTTTCGCAGTCGATAACACTTAGGTATCAGTATTTGTGCTCATTGGAGAACGGGACCAGAGTCCGTGTATCGCGCCGCTATCGCTCACTTGTCCGACAAGCTCTTCTGGACCACTGTTTGTGCGACCCGGAGGATTGAAACTAATTGCGATTCGCAGCTCCGCTCAGCGTCGCTGAGCAAGATCCGGTTACCGTACCCTCGCTCGTCGTCTGAGTGGACAGGAAGGAGGCACAGAACCACGTCTTATTTCATGTTGGAGTGGAGAAACAAGTCCATGGCCTTGAAGAACTCTAATCGGTGTACCTCATTGCTCAGGTAATGGTCACCGCCTTCGAATTCCAGGTAGGTGACGTCCTTGCCGCTTTCTTCCAGTTCCCGGTACATTTTGCGGCCGTGTTGAATCCTGACACTTCGGTCGTCTGTGCCGTGGCCAAGTAGCACCGGGATACCTATCTGGTCCGCAAGACTGAGAGGAGATCGTTGCCTCAGTTCCTTGAGGTCGCTTCCGATTTGCTCCTGGACAATTTCATAGTTTGTGTAACGGCGACTGGATTTGACCAGGTACGCGACATCGGTGACACCTGCGAAACTGACGGCACAACGGTATAGATCCGGATTACGCGCCGCCTCCATGAGCGCCGCATAGCCACCGTAACTGGCACCAACTACGCAAATGCGGTCAGGGTCGGCTATGCCTTCTTTTATCAACCAGCGGGTGCCGTCTTCAACGTCGTTCTGCATTTCGAGCCCCCACGATTGAAGTCCGGATGCCATGAAGTCGTAGCCATAGCCCGAGGAGCCACGAAAGTTCATCTGCAGGACAACATATCCACGACTTGCGAAATACTGAGTCCAGTAATCGAAACCCCCACCATTGAAGCTGATCGGCCCACCGTGGGGAAAGATTATCGCCGGTAGCGGTGAGCCAGTTTCACCTTTCGGAAGTGTTAGAAAACCCTCGATCTCCAGACCGTCGCGAGCCTGGTATTTTATGGCTGCCTTCTCAGCCATAAGTTGAGGATCCAGCGCCATGTACCTGCGCGTGAATAGCTCAGGGCGGCTCTTGTCACGATCAAAGAGGTAATAGGTACCCGCATTGGTATCGCTCGTCGCAAGCAAGACAAAAAGCTGCTCATCGTCACTGAAGTCATGCACGGTGTTAATCGTATCCGGCAGGCTCTGGTCGAGGCTACTCTGGAGGTTCTTATAGTCTTCGTCCCAAAAGGTAACACCGTCGCCAACTGAGAGTCGTGCGCCAATGACGTTGCCCGTGATCTTCGAATACACGAGACGTCCGGAAACGTCGTAATTCGGATCCGAAAACACCAGTTCCTTGCTTGTCTCCGGATCGTTAACATTCAACTTGAAGATCGCGCGGCGTCCTTCGTGGTAGGCATTTACGTAAAGCATATCCGGGTTTTTGCCAAAACCCATGGGCCAAACCTGGTCGTCGGCGAACGACTCAAATTGCCACAGCGTGTCCCATACTCTGGAATCAACAGCTTTGTGCAGGATGCGGTAACGGGTGCCGTCTCGCCAGAAAGCAACCCGCAGGCGTTCCTGTCGATCCGTCATCCAGTCATAAACAAAATCCTTGTCGCGCTGCACGGTTTTTGTTCGGCCATTTCGGATGTTGATTTTCAGCACCCTGGACTGGTCTGTGAGACTAAAGCTCCCCGAAAGCAGTATGTTGTCCGCGTCCGACGAGAGCAGGTCAACGACGCCATCCTGAAACTGCGGTACTCGCGCCTGCTTCTTGAGGTAGGCCGTCGGAATCACATCACGGAACTCCGCTGAATGTACGTCGAGCGCCAGCAGCCGCGTCTCAGTGGTCGGCACACCGCCGCGAGTCGCAGGATAAAGAGCACTCACCAACAACTGATCATTGTTCGCCCAGCGGATCCAGTTGATAACGAACTGATCGACATTTGCCAACCCGAGGTTCTTAACCTGATTTGCTTTGAGGTCTAATACTCGAATTAGGGTTCCATAAACACCGTCTTCGGACAGTCGCTGTAGGAAAACCAACCGGGTGCCGTCCGGCGAGAGCCGTACGTCAGCGATATCCGGCGGTGTCGCGAAGGCCTCTATAGGAAGGGAGGTCTCCGCCCCGACAGGCGAAATGACGTGACAAAACAGGATCAGAACAAGCAACTTCTGATCAAATCGGATGAGGTTGTTGAGCGCTCGATGCATCGCGACACCTTACGGTTAAAGTTTTCTATGAATGACCGACTTGAGTCAGCAGCAGTCGCTCATGATTCTAACATCTGGGCGGCTGCATTCCGCCACAAGCGGCAATTGCTATTTGCGCTTGACCTCGAGAATTATCGACCCGCCATCCAAACCAGTCGGCGATACAGCTTGTACCTTCAGAGTGGCAGAAATGTCAGCTCAAGCGTGCGACAGCCAGGAGCGAGTGAACAGGCGTAGGACGCAGCACAAGGTTTGTCCCATACTTTGGAATCTGTCCGGCTGGTATGCGATACGAAGCAGCCCCTCAGTTAGCTTCCAGGCGAGCGTCTCAGAACGGCCACAAGCAGCCTGTCGACGGATCTAACATCGATCGAATACGTTTCCCTTTGCCTCCTCAGATCCTGCCCGACTAGTCGCGGGCCACACTGGCAGGCCGGCGGCCATCACGAACCGTGAGATTCGCTGAAAAATGTGGCAACGTCATTGCTAACTGACATTAGCAAACTATTGCCCCTGTCATTCTTGTCAAGCCGAACTTGGGCGACGCCTTCCATGATTCGTTGGTTCCGCGCTATATCCGTCAATTCAACGACGAATGATCCTTCCGTGTAACTGCACGAGAGTCGTTGGCGCTCGACACTAACAGTACTGTAGTCAGTGTAGATCTTTTGACTATAGTAATCGTCGTACCTGGGACAAATCGACCCGCCACTTCGTGGTAGCCGACTCACCTCATTCAAGTTTACGGAAACGTTGATGAGGATATCCGGATCATTGGATATTTCGAGACCCCTTGCATGCAACTCCTGCATCACAGCTGCGCTGACGTGGCGCTTCAGCTCGCCGGCGATGCCAAAGTCTTCTATTTCGGTGTTGTGACTAAAGTCGAAGGATCTGTACTGGCCGAAATCCAGATCACCATTGTAGTCCGACTGGACTCTTGGATTCGACGTGCAAGCCACCATCAAAGTAAGTGCCACCAGAGGTAGTATGATTCTGCAGAAGCTGGCCATTTCTCACCTCCAAAACAGACGTCTAACCCATAGTCGCTTTACTTCAATTGTTCCGACATATTGGTTTTGGCGAATATCCGCAAAGGGTCAGCCGAAGTCAATTAGACGAGGTTATGCGAATGGCTGTCATTCAGGGAATAGCGGTCATCCACATTGTATCGGCTTGGCCGGCTGGAGACGGCCACGAGCGGTCGTTCAGATGGCCAGTGTGGACCACTATCAGTCGACAATGTAGTGAAACAACCGACTTCCGACATACGTCGCCCACAGCATCGCAGGAAACAACGCAAGTATCCAAATCGCCACTTGTACCCAGTAAGCCAACGGCACCAAGTCCATCTTCGTAGGTAGGATAAATGCGGAAGAAACGGTAACAACAATACTTCCTATCTTAACTCCCGCCCAGAATACCGCTTCTGCCGGAACCCCCGAAGATCGCCAGAGCTTCTTGACACTCCATAGCGTGAATACAATCCAACCGACAGCGACCGAACCAAGAACAATGTGCTTTTCCACGCGTCTCTCCGACAGTCCGCTTCGGGTCAGTAGTGGAAATTATAGCCTGATCCTGGCGACCATCGCCCTACGGCCAGAAGCGGCCGTACGATAATTCGCACGGACGCGAAATGTCCCTACCGACAGTTGATCGGCGTAACTTCCATCTCAAATACCTT
>CBDUKH010000125.1:0-10488 GCA_965367755.1 uncultured Rhodothermales bacterium | reverse complement strand
AGGTGTTCGGCATATTCTTTCAGTTCAGCACTCTTGAGAAGAGCCTTGGTTGGGATACACCCGATGTTAAGGCAAACGCCTCCGAGTTTATCTTTCTCAACAACCGCCGTCTTGAAGCCAAGCTGCGTTGCGCGGATTGCTGTTTCGTAGCCACCCGGGCCAGTACCTATTACAATAACATCGTATGATTTGCTCGCCATCGATTTCGATTGTTTTGGGGTTATAACGGAGTACCGAAAATACACGGTGGTAACGACGTAATTGCCACCTGACGATACAATCTTTCATGAAAAAGGGTGCGGCTAATCGGCCTATTTACCTGGAGTCCGAAAGTGCCGCTCAACATCGCTAATTTTATCCGTTCTTTTTTGATGCCGACCGCCCTCAAAAGAGGTCTCAAGGAATATTTTGACGATGTTTTTGCACACTTCTATTCCCATCGTTCGGGATCCGAGCGTAAGGACATTAGCATTGTTGTGCGCTCTCGAATTCCAGGCCACAAACTCATTGTAGGCACAGGCTGCTCGAATACCGGGCACTTTGTTGCATACCATCGCCGAACCGACGCCTGCACCGTCGATCATCAGCCCCAGACCGGCATTCTCACTGCGTACGAGCCGGGAGACGGCATAGGCAAAATCGGGATAATCGCAGGACTTATCGGAATCGGTACCCACATCAATGACCTGCCAGCCCAGATCCACGATTAGCGGCTTGAGAATCTTCTTGTACTCAAATCCACCATGATCCGAGCCCACAGCGACGGTTTTCTTTATGGGACGTTGATTAAGCGCTGCTTCTTTCTCAGAGACAAATTTGATGCCCTTGCTTTTCGCCAGTTCGCGCGCAAGGTCCGTTACGATAGCGCCGGCAGGGACGACGACTATAGAGGCGTGCTGCTCTACGGCTTCACGTATGTCTTCCTGGGAGATTAGTTTGCGCTTGTTCATCTGCGCTAAACTACGTCGGGAGACACAATCAATTCAAGAATTGCCAGTTTGAGGGTTATATACCTGTTGGACAATGCTCACACGCGCCCTAAGGCTGTCCAAGCCACCCCCTCGGATCAACAGCGCTGCCGTCTTTAAACAAAGCAAAGAAAATCCCTGGTCCCTTTGGCTCAGCCTCGGTACCCGCGCGACCAATCAGCTGACCAGCCTTTACCTCGTCACCTTTCCCAATGTATAGCAGTGAGAAATTACTGTAGACGGTGTGATAGGTGCCGTGCTCAACCATCACATACGTCCCATAGTCGGGCATGATGTCTACACTGATTACACGGCCATCGAAGACGGCAAAAACCTCAGCGGCGGCAGGTGTGCCAATGACGACACCCGGATTGATCGAGCGAGTTCCGTGAACAGGATTTACAGTTTCCCCGAATGGTTCGGTCACGACTCCCGTCGTGGGCCACGGCAACTTTCCGCGGTTCTGCTCGAAGGATCCCGAGAGCGCTGTAAGCTCACGTCTCTGCGCAGTTGACATTCCGGCCTGCCGGGCATCTTCAGCAGCGATCAGCTTTTGAATCTGCGACTCCATCGCTGCTACAGTCTCCTTTCTTTCCTCAATAGTTGACGACAGACTCCGTTCCTGTCTCGACAACGTATTCAAAACTTTGCGGCGCTCATCCTTCAACTCGGCGAGCCTGGCTTTCTCGCCGACTGCTGCTTCAATCAGAGCTTCGTTCCGTTCGTAGGTCCGCTGAAGTTCAAGTCTCCTTTCCTGCAGGATGGCGCTGGCCTCTGCGATTGTATTGAGCTTCGATTTGCGCTGATCTGCAAAACGCTTCAGGTAGCGGATGCGTATCAACATTTCGTTTATAGATTCTGCAGCCAGTATCAAGGCGAGGTCGTGCTGACGACCAAACTTGTAAGCGTGCACGGCACGACCGCGGTACTCATTCTTCAATCGGTTGACATCCTCTTCGACGAGCTGTAGGGATGTCCTGAGCGAGTCCTGCTCGATAAGCACCTCATTCTGTTGCTTAACATACGTTTCGGAAAGCTCCTCCCGGATTCGCATCTGGCGTTCAATATCTTTCAGCTTGTTTGAGGCATCGCGCTGTTGCGTTCTCGTGCGATTCAAACGGTCCTCGTCTTGCTCCAGCATGGAACGCAGTTCCTTGATACGTTGCTCGGTGGCTTTGCGGTCGGTATCATCCTGCGCCAGTGCGGGTCTGGCGAACGACCCAAAGCAGACAGCAGCAACTAAAAGGAGCACGTGAAAGCGGGGGAAGAAACTCGAAGCCATTGCGCTAGCGTTTGCGTTACTGTGTAGCAGTTGGGTTACGGTTGGGCTCAGCATCATTACTTTACGTTAATCGGATCAGCGGAGTCCGATGCTGTAAAATTCATGGACAGGGAAGAGGGGTTCAAGTCCATCGAACGATAGTAAATAGACGCCGCCTTCTCACCTTCAAAATGTTCATACACCATTTTCCTTGGTAATATGAATCCGTCTAATCGGTCAAAATCACTATACGTCATATACTCAATTACTTCGTTGGCACTGTTCGTTTTGTCGAAACGAGTGACGCGCCAGATTCGAGGGTCAATTGTGTATCTCTCAAAATTCACTGTGTCCGTCAAAAAATAATGCGCAGAGTCGGCAGAAACCTGCCAGTCGCGATCGTTTAGATCGGGGAGGCCCAGCAAGCTTCCAAACACATCATCGTCAGACATCGGTCCGGGCAGATACTCGCCTGCTTTATCAATATCGCCATAATACAGTTTCTTCTTAATGCGATCGTAGACAAAGAAACTGTCCGGCGTTACCAGCGCACGGGCCGCCTCAATTCCAAGTGCTGGCTTAATAGTCATATACAGTGAGTCACTACGACGATGACTCATGTCCGAGCTGAATGAAAGGCTCTCACCGGGTGACCTGACAGAGATGCTGGCTTTAGCTGTGAAACTATGGAGGGAATCGGCGCCGGCATCCATCGAGTTGAGGATCTGCGTCAGGCTATGGTCAGGGAAGTTCGAGGGTAGCTCGTCCGTGATAACCATCGACTTCGTGCCACCACACGATGACAGCACTAGCAGGACGAGGCAATACGAAATACAGGTCAGACTTGTCTTGATAACTTTCATCTGGTTAGAACGTGGTACAACGGAAAATATTATTTATTGAGCTCGCTGATCTAACTTCTCCAGAATAGATTTCCGACCCGGGTCAAGGTCCAACGCCTCATTCCACGATGCACGTGCTTCTTCAACGCGATTGAGACCGTACAAAATGTCGCCCTTGAGTTCCAGAGCTTCAGACGTCCGGTGTTGAGACAACAACGTTTCGGTCAGCGCTAGCGCGTGGTCATTCTGTCCGTCCAGATGGAACACTCTGGCGGCATAAAGATCAAGAACTGGATGCCTGGCCGTGCCTGCGAGCGCGACCTCGACGTCTTCGATAGCGCCTTCACCGTTTCCAAATTTTGATCGGAAGGCGGCGCCGACTGCGAGGACAAATGGATTCGACGGCTGAGCCATGACTGCCTGGTCAAGATATTCGCGGGCTTCCGACAACTGTCCTGAAATCTGGTGCAGATGTGCTACGGCAAGCAGATACAAAGCAGCTCGGGCGGAACGCTTATTCTCTGTCCGGTCCAGCGTGCGAAGAAATATATCCTCGCTCTCTATTTGACGCTCCGTTGCGAGCGTTGCGACTGCCAATATCTCAACGAGAGTAGGGTCGTCGCTGAAAAACAGGAGGCCATCCCGGGTAACCTCGAACGTATGATCAATTCGACCGGCATAAAGGGATGCAGCAGCAGCTTTCTGCCACGTCTCCAGATTACGAACATCAGTCTCCAGCACCTCGTCGAAGATGATGGATGCTTCAGCATACCTCTCGAGTGATATGAGTACCTCGCCATGAAGCATCCGCGACAGGCGCGTGACATCTTTCGCATTGAGCTGAGTGAGAATACTATCAGCCTCGAGAAGCTCAGCCCGTCCGCCGTGCTCAAAAAGTGATTGGGCCCGACTGAACTGGTCGCCGCCAGGTCCGGGATCAGCAGAGCGATTTTGACCAGCAGCTAATTCGCCTCGCTGACTCGAAAGGCGCCGCAAGGCCGTGAGCCGACGGGCACTTTCAGGATGCCCGGGCGCCAGAGCCTCGACAACTTCAAAGTTGCGGATAGCCTCGGAAAAGTTTCCTCTCTGAATATGGACGATCCCGGCGGCAACGAGTAGATCCACGTTGTCAGGTTGTGCTTCGGTCATTGCGGATAAAGCATCCAGCAGATCATCAGCATTTTCCGTCGCGTGACTCACGAGGGACAGGAGTTCATCCTGACCGGTGCTTCCAGAATTCGCGAGAAGGAATGTGACAAGCGATTCGGCAGCGTCGTCGTATCTCCCGGATCGTATCAGCGCATCCACATAATTAAGTTGGTACGAGATAATGTTCGGCGCCAACGACAGCAGATGATCGAGATAGATGAGAGACTCCTCAAGTTGTCCGTTCTTGTCGAGAATGTGTGAGAGGAAAAGCAGATTATGCTCGGTCGGCGCAATGTCGACTGCTTGTCGAGCGTAAAACAAGGCAGCGTCAATGTCGTCGAGTTGCTCGTGAGATCGAGCGAGTTGAACCAGTACATCGGCAGAACCCGGCCGGAGTTTGAGGCTGGCCTGAAAATATCCAACCGCCCGGTCGTGCTTGTCGATGTACGCCGCAGTCATCCCTTTAACAAACAGGGACTGTGCCTTGATAGCTGCCGCTGGCTCCGTTGTGGATTCCTGGACATCCTGCTCGTTAGCAACGACCTCGACCGGTTGCTGGATGGCAATGATACCTAGAATAGAAAAAAGGACTCGGTACATTCTGGCGGGAAATGGTTAGTTTGAAGAAACGAGGCCCGGGGGATCGATGTTTCGAGCGGCCCCGATTGTAAGTCAGATCCCTATGTTTCTACAGAATGATGTAAATTGACGATCATCGGCTTTGAAATTGTTTCAGGGTTCGAAATAGAGATCCATCAAACGTTATTCCGCCATGGGACTACACGACGTAGACAGCAATATCACACCGGCAGACCTGAGAGCGTTTACGCGGCAGCTAATTCAGGATGTTCGGGCCATGGAGTATATGCTACGCGAGGATATGTTCGATCGGGGTCCACGACGAATAGGCGCGGAGCAGGAGCTCTTCCTTGTCGACTCGCGCTGGCAACCGGCACCACTGGCCATGGAGGTGCTTAAACACTCCGATGACAAGCGTCTTGTAACTGAATTGACCCGTTTCAACCTCGAGTTCAATCTTGATCCCGTTCAGTACGGCGGATCGTGCCTGAGTGATCTCGAAAAGCAAACGAACGATCTACTGGCCTACACGCGGAAGCTTGCGGCCATGGAAGGGGCGCAGATAGCGATGACCGGAATCCTGCCGACAATACACTTGTCGGACCTGGGGCTCGATAATATGGCGCCGATTCCCAGATACTTTGCGCTCAACGATGCTCTGCTGAGACTCCGCGGAGGCCCTGCCCAGTTCCAGATTCGCGGCCTCGATGAGCTCTTCTTTAAGCACGATACCATCCTCGTCGAGGGGTGCAATACAAGTTTCCAAACACACTTCCAGGTGACACCGGAAGAATTCCCGCTGTTTTACAATATCGCCCAGATCATTGCCGCGCCTGTGCTTGCAGCAGCCGCCAACTCGCCAGTCCTGTTCGGCAAGCGGTTATGGAAGGAGACGCGCATCGCGCTCTTCCAGCAAGCCGTAGATACGCGAAGCTCCAACCTGTACCTCCGCGAGATGAGTCCCCGTGTTCACTTTGGCTCCGGCTGGGTAGAGAACTCGGTGATGGAGATTTACAAGGAAGACATCGCAAGATTTCGTGTCATTCTGACCGCTAATTACGAGGATGCATTTCAGGTGATCAAGGATGGCAACATTCCGAAACTCCACGCTCTGATGTTGCACAACGGTACGGTTTATCGCTGGAACCGGGCGTGCTATGGCATCACTGAAGGTGTGCCGCACCTCCGTATCGAAAACAGGATTCTTCCGGCAGGACCGTCCGTCGTCGACGAGGTTGCCAACTCGGCATTCTGGTTCGGACTGGTTTCGGGGCTCTCGTCGTCAGAAGAAGATATTCGAAACCTTATTGACTTCGATCAGGTCAAGAACAACTTTGTATCGGCTGCCCGGCAGGGTATAGATGCACACCTGACCTGGTTCGGTGGCGAAAGGTATCCGGCCAGCGAGTTGATTCTGACAAAGTTGATTCCTCTGGCACGAAAAGGCTTACTGGACTCCGGGGTTGACGACTCCGATGTAGATAAATACATGTCGGTGCTGGAAGAACGAGTGGCCAAAAAATGCACCGGCGCCGAGTGGATACTCAGCTCGGTAGCAGAGATGAAACGGGAAAATCCAACGTCGACACGAGCGGACCGGCTTAACGCTGTCGTCTCCGGCATGATTGATCGACAGAAGGATGGCACTCCCGGTCACAAGTGGACACTCGCCAAACTGGACGACTCGGCCGCCATGCGAAGAATGCCCAATACGCGGGTCGAACATTTTATGAGCACTGACCTGTTCACGGTGAATGAAAACGAACTGGTTGAACTCGTTGCGTGCATGATGGACTGGCGGCGTATTCGACACGTTCTCGTCGAAGACATTAATCACCGTCTGGTCGGACTCGTTTCACATCGCACACTGCTGCGTTTCCTGTCTGAGCACGGAAGTTCAAAAGGACAGGAAGTACCAGTAAGCGACATAATGGTGCGCGACCCGATCTCGATTTCTGCCGATAGCCCCACAATTGAGGCCGTGAAATTGATGCGCAACCATAAGATAGGAGCTATACCCGTGCTTCAGTCAGGCGAGCTGGTGGGTATCATCACGGAAAAAGATTTCTATCAGATTGCAGGCGACCTGCTGGACGACACGCTCGAACTCCGCGACAGTAATTGACGCAGAGCTTTATTCCGTGGTTTCCTCGTCTTCGTCACTCTCACCTTCATCGTACGAGTCTTCGATGTCAGTAAGGTCGTCTATGTCCTTGTAATCATCTCCGTCTTCGTCGTCATCGTCGTCGTCGACGACTACTTTTGCAGGAGGAGGAGGCACCGCAACGACAGGGTCTACACCATCCGAAAGGACAAATCTCTTTCCAAGGCGATGCACACCTTCTTCTTTGAGAAGTCCCGTTTCAATCATTTTGGTGGCGACGCTGTATGGAATGGGATCGAACCCGCTGCCGGGTTTGAAGAAGTTCGAACTCCGCTTCGCTTCGGCGATAATTACAACCCATCCCTTCGAAAGCTTGCGAAGCGCTATCTGGGTCCACTTGTCTTTGCTAACTGTCGGTGACACTCGCGGGGCGAGCATTCCGTTGCCATTTTCGTCTGCCATTTTATCAGATCAATTAAGATTTGATACGGACCACGCTTTGTCTGCCGACCTTGTTGAAGTAATTATGTCCATCAACCGGGTCTGAAAACCTGCGCGGCACTCCCGTTTTAGTGAAAAAGCCACCTTCAAGCGAAGTACGCTATTCGGCGAGTTTAATGGAAAGTAACGTCGTTAACAAACCATAAATATTCGAAAGTTATGATACTCGAATTTTTTAAATCTGTCGACGATTTCCCAGCAAGTAGTTTCTCAACTTTATCGTACTCAGATCTCGACGGATCCATGTATTTGAGAAGATAATCACCAGCAGGCATTCCCGTCGAGTCCCAATCTTCGCCAAACCAATCCAGCAAAGATGAAAGCACCAGTTTGTTTCCATCAAAGTGTATATGCTGATCGGAATTAACAAACGCTTTCATCCGGTCGTCGAGTAGCGAATCAACGTTGTCAGCAGTGAACGCCTTTTGTGGCAATGCGGGGCATGAGATAGCTGCACAATTAAGTCCAACATGTATTCGCGGGTCCAGAGTAGTGACAACAATATTCTGAGGTAAATCCGATGGCTGCCTGCGCAATATCTGATGTTCAATCTGGTCGAGACTCAACTCTCTTCCCGCCGCGCGGATGGGCAATTTAAAAAACGTATCAGCATAGCCATCATCTACAATGTTCTTTACCCGCGGATGAGCAGCGATCATGTTTAGCATGTTCGCATTGTACGCATTGATCCAGAAAGACTTCTTTCGGTCGTCTGTATCAAGAGGACCGTCAAAGTTTGCAATCTTGTCGAGGATGGCGTCGAGAACTGCTTGCTGGCTTCTAATCTTGTCATAGTCGACGAGTCCGTTCTCGAAGACGACATTGGACAATAGGGCGCTGAACTCATCCTCAAACGACGCATCTCGTGGAACACCCTGGGCTGCGGCCAGCGAAACAAGCGAAATCAACACAGACGATCGGAGCAATTCGAGCCAGGTGTACATCTATTGTGCCGGAGAATTGTGTTGGATAGTGCAGACTGACACTGTCGAGTGTTGCCAGAGCACGTAAAATACTAGGTGTACTAATATTGCAACTAGTTACAGGGTTGCCTACGGAGCAAAAGATACTTCCTGAAAATCGTTCGACGGGGCCGTGTAATTATCAGACAGCTCTGAAAGTTCCTGGATGTACTGATCTCGCATTTCGGCGAAATAATCCATGTTTTCATCCGAGACGGGATGAGCGGAAGGGAATTTTTCTCGGGAAGGATCGACCTGCTTGCCGTTCTTCCAGAATCGATAACAGACATGTGAGCCACGTGCCAGGCCAGTACTGCCGACGTAACCGATCAGGTCGCCCTGTCTCACGTGTACGCCAGGCCTGATCCCTTTCGCCAGTCGCGACATGTGCAGGTAGCCCGTTGAGTACGTACCGTTATGCCTGATCTTAACCCAGTTGCCGTTGTACTTGGTATACCCTGCGACCTCGATGACGCCGTCGCCGGTGGCTCTGATTTCCGTTCCGGTTGCTGCGGCATAATCTGTTCCGAGGTGCGCACGATACGTTTTTAGAACCGGATGAAACCTGCGACCCGTATAGCGCGAGCTGATACGAGAATATTTTACCGGCGCCTTCAGGAATGCTTTCTGCAAGCTGTTACCTTCCTCATCGAAGTAGGCAATATCGCCCTCCTTGTCGAAGTGGAAAGCAAGGTAGGCATCCTTCATGTGCGTAAATCGCGCCGCGTGTATCCGGCCAACCCCGATACTTCTGCTCCCAACGCGTCGCTCGTCGTAGATCACCTCAAACTCGTCACCTGGCTGTATGCGATAGAAATCTACCTGCCAGGCAAAGACTTCCGACAGTTCATACGCGAGGGTAGGGTCGACCTGCTGATCCAGCAAAGTCTGGTAGAGGCTCCCATTGATGCTTCCGCGTGCGAACTTCCGGGTGATGGTAATCGGGCGCGAATTTCTGACGACGGTAGCCTCAACGAGGTCAAATACCACGAAGTCTACAGAATTGTGTTCGTACACCAGAAAACGATGTGTATCACCTGAACTGTAGAGCGTGTAGCGTTTGCCTGCCTGCCAGTTACGAAGGTCGAACTTGTCCTCCGACTCATTCACCAGCTCATTGATAACCGGATATTCAATCCCGATCTGTTTGAGCAGGTCGGAGAAGGTCTGGTTTCGCTTGATGCGGCCGTCAACGGCGTCAAAGCGATCGTTCTCTATCCCGAATTTGTCGAGTGCGAACTCGGCTCCGGCATCAACAAAGTTGTCTGCCTGAATTACCGGGGCGTCCTCAGTCGGCGTCTCGAAGTGCAGACCGCGCGCAATCAGGACAGCCACGAGTACAGCGGCTGCAGAGACATATAGCGAGTTTCGTATTACGCGACCAGACATCGTGACTTTGCTTTATTGAGGGCTCGAAATATACAAAATGCTAATGAGCTAGCATATGTAATCCTGCGGGTACTATATAATTTGTGTTATCGGCATCTAACTATAGCTACTTAGGCGCTTTTTCGGGTATCCACGGAATATCCGAGATCTGGCTTTTTCGATTTATCCACCGCGCCATGACGAAGAAAAGGTCAGAAAGCCGATTCAGATACACAGGTACCAGTGTGTTGATCGGCTCGGAACGAGCCAGGGTAATGCATAACCTCTCGGAACGTCGGCAGACGGTGCGAGCGACGTGGATTCGGGCTGCTGCTGGTACTCCACCCGGAAGGATGAACGTTTTCAGAGGCTCCAGATCCTCTTCGAGTCGATCGATGAACGTCTCCAGTTTATCGATCTGGCCCTGATCGATGCGAGGCACCGATGGCTTTGCAGATTGCGGGGTAGCCAGATCCGCCCCGGCAACAAAAAGATCATGCTGAATCGTCGTGAGCATCGTAGTAGCTTCCTCAAAACGATCATCGTCGAGACCCGACAATGCCAGACCCACAAACGAATTCAGCTCATCGACTGTGCCATACGCTGCAATTCGCACAGCGTCTTTGTCAACACGGCTGCCGCCAAACAGTCCCGTCGTCCCATCATCACCTGTCCGTGTATATATCTTCATTCCTACAGTATCCGGTTATTCTGCGTAGTTGTACTGAATGACAGGCTTCTCGTTCGCTCCGCT